>CAYPLU010000001.1:0-2296 GCA_964411775.1 uncultured Gammaproteobacteria bacterium
CTAAGTGGTTAACGGATAAGACATCATCCAGTTTATAATAGTCCAGGGCAACAAGAGCCGTGACCAGTTTTGTTAGAGATGCGGGGTGAAGGCGGAGGTTTCCATTTTGTTCATACATGATGACAGACGAATTAACATCGGCAATTACCACTCCTTGGGCAGAAACATAAGGCGGATTGGTGGCGGTCTTTTTAAGAGGGTAATCGGATGGCACAAAGTCATCAAACTCTGTGGCTATAACGGTTGAGGGCCGAAATTCAAGACGAAGGGTTTCGTAATATCCGGTTCCAGGCTGAATAATGGCATACATGATGAGGATGACCAATGAAACTAATCGGAGGTTGTTTTGACCAATAAAATCCCAAAAGATTTTGAGGTCAGACAGAAGAGCCGCGAATTTCTCTTTCATTTTTGAATTTCCGGCGGGATAAAATCGCCAGTGGTTGGGTTGGCTAAGGTTAGATAATCGGTATACCTAATTATAATTGATTTGACGTGAACCCCGGGGTTAAAAACAATTTCTTCATTTTGTGACAGAGTTTGGTCAACATAGAGAGCTAGCCCTTCAAGATTTCCAAATGGTGGTACGGAGCCGATTTCGACTCCGAGCGTAGCCAACACTTCTTCCGGAGTAGCCATCCGCAAATCTTTAATACCAAGGGCCTTTTTTGCCTTAGAAAAACTCAATTTTTTATCAGCCGGGACGACGATCATCAGTGGTTTTTTGTCGCCAAACAAAACAAGTGCTTTGGCTCCCTGGCAAAGTTTCATCCCCCGGACTCTTGCCGCTTCTTCAGAAGTGAAAACCGGTTCGTGATCAACAACGCTGAATTTAACACCACTTTTTTCAAGCAGGTCGATGATTTTGTGAAACAATAAACTATCTTGTGTCATTAGGGAGCGAGCCTTCCAGTATCTCTTGGGAACAAAGTCGCTTCCTTAACGTTTTTTAGACCGATGATCTTTTGGGTTAACCTCTCAAGGCCCATGCCAAATCCACCGTGAGTCGGCATCCCGTATTTGAAAGCTTGAAGGTAATATTTAAAACCTGGATGCTCGGGGTCAAGCTTTTGATCTTTCATTTGTTCGATCAACTTGTCATAACGATTTTCGCGCATGCTTCCAGTGACAATTTCAACGCCGCGGAAGATAAGGTCGAATCGTTCCGCAACCTCAGGATTTTTGTCGCTTCTTTTGTGATAGAATTTCATTTCGCTGGCCGGAAATTCAGTGATAAAAACAGCTTCACTCCCCCACTCCTTGGCAGAATATTCACAAATGAAACGTTCCTCAATTGGGGAAGGGTCTTCTTCTTTTCGAAAGTCTTCACCCATCTCTTTGAAAACTAACTCATGAAGTTCCTTCATGGAAATTGCCGGAAGTTCTTTTTTGAGAATAACGGGTGTTGCCTTCAAGGCTTTCAATTCTTTCTCTCTTGACTGCCAGACATTTTCGGAAACGAAATTCATAAAGTCACTCAACAACTTCATGAGATCGGCAGTTCCCGAGATAAATCCCATTTCAGCATCAATGTGAATGAACTCCGTCATATGACGAGTGGTGACACTCATCTCAGCCCGATAGGTTGGGTTGATTTCAAATGCCCTCTCAAAAACCCCAACCATAATTTGCTTATAAAATTGGGCTGATTGAGCAAGAGTGGCTTCCTTGCCAAAATAGTCCAACTTGAAAACTTCTGCTCCTCCTTCAGTTGAACCAGCCAGAAGTTTTGGACTATTAAATTCGGTGAAGTCCTGGGAAAGGAGAAACTTTCTTGCCAAGTCTTTGACAGTTCCTTGAACACGAAAAATTCCTTGTTCAGTGATGTTCCTCATGTTCACCACCTTGTTTTCAAACAAAGTTTCCAGATTTTCCGGAGTGTGGTCGATTGCTTTGTCGATCTCAATTGGAGATGGAAATGCCACCGGAACTTTCACGAAGATTTCTGGTTCATGAAGTTCCGCACCAATTTCCGTTCTTTTTTCTTCGACAACTTTGCCCTGAACAGCTAAAACACTGCCGACCTGAAGGCCTCGCAGTTTTTGCCTTTCCGCCTCAGTATCCACCACAACTTGAATTAGTCCATGGCGATCACGAAGCACCAAAAAGGTCAAAGCCCCCATTTCGCGAGCTTTATGAAGCCAGCCTTTGATGGTGACTTTTTCACCAATTTTTCCTGATAACTCTGAGGACAAGGTTCTTTCTTCTGAAATTTTTTTATTAGTCATAGGACTTATTTTAAACTAATTAATATTAATCTTTTAAAAGCAAAAAACCGCCCATACATAAAATTTAT
>CAYPLU010000001.1:2306-22099 GCA_964411775.1 uncultured Gammaproteobacteria bacterium
ATGTTTAGGACGGAAAATTCCGTGGTACCACCTAAATTGCTTCTTAATTTCCTGCTATTACGGGCTTACCCGGAGGATTCTAGTCTTCCGATCGGATCGGATCGGAATTTCTTTCCTCGGCTCCCCTGGGGTTGACCAGAGTTACGCGCCTTCTGAACTATCTTCATTCTAGGTGGGATTTTCTTCCGTGTCAAATTGAATGTCTTTTATGCGCAACTGGAGGCTCGTGAAGTTATTGAAAGTGTTTTCGTCAACAGAAAATGCCAGTTTGACGGTTTGGCCAACAGAAAGGTTTTTCATCAGGAAGCCTTTGCCAAAACCGATTGCCTCAATTTCCCGTTCATCGCCAACAACGGTCATTTTTAAATGCTTCCCCTCCGGGCCAACTGTTCGCAAACTGCGGATGGTGAATTCACTGGCAAACACTGGTTGGGGGTTGCCAAAACCAAATGGCTCACAAGCCACCAAGTGGTTAACCAAATTATTGTTTATTAGTTTTGGTGAAATTTGGCAGTCAACGCGAAGTTCTTTTTCAAGCATGAGACCGGTAATTTCTTTTTCGGCGAGAATGGTAATCTTTTCTTTGAAAAGCGAAATATTTTTGGTGTCAATCGAAAAACCCGCTGCCATTGGGTGGCCTCCGGCATTTATGAGAATGTCATCATGCTTTCTGATCGCCTCAATAATGTTAAATCCAGAAATTGATCGGGCTGAGGCTTTACTAATGGTCTCGCCGCGGGAGATAACAATCGCGGGGAGATAATATTTCTCCACCAGCTTTCCAGCAATTAGACCGATAATCCCTTGATGGTAGGACTCGTCATCAATGATGATGATTCTGTCCGAGGTCTTTATTCTTGACTGAGAACTTTGGATTGCATGCAAGGTCATTTCCTCGGTCATCACTTGGCGGTCACGATTAACATCATTTAGTCCTTGGGCAAACTCTCGAGCCTTTTTGGGATCATTTGTACAGAGAAGACGAAGAGCCGTAATGGCACTGTCGATTCTTCCAGAGGCATTTAGCCTTGGTCCGATTTGGTAACCAATTTCGTATGTCCCAATTGTTTTTATTCCAGCGATAGAAAATAACGCCAAAAGTCCTGACCTTTGGGTTTGATTTAGTTTCTCCAAACCAAATTTAACGATTGACCGATTCTCGTAAGTTAGGGGCATAAGGTCAGTGACTGTGGCAATGGCGGCCAGTTCTAATCGTGAATAGTCTTCTCTTTGACAAAGCTCCTTGGTGACAATGAAGCTTAGCCCGGCGGCACAAAGTTTGGTCGTATGAACGATAGCAAGGGCTTTGGGGAGAAGCTTTGGAAGATCATGGTGATCAATAATGATGACATCAAGCCCTTTTTTTGTGGCAAAATTAACAGCCTCATGGGCGACCACTCCACTATCAACTGAGATAAGCAATCCTTTTTTGGTGATTTGGTATTTTTCATCGGCAAGAATTGATTTAATGCCGTCAATTGAAAGACCATAGCCTTCTTTTTCCCGGTGAGGAATAAAAGGCAGGACTTTTGCCTTTAGCCCCTTTAAGGTTTCCCACCAAATAGCGGTGGAGCAAATTCCATCGGCATCGTAGTCACCATAAATGACAATTGGTTCATTATCTTCAATGGCCTGTTTTATCCGATGGAAAGTTTTTTTTAATTCTATAGCGGAAATGCCAAGGTCTTTTGAAGTAATTTCATCAGGATCTTTGGGGTGCAGGAATTGTTGGACTTGAGAGGCCGTGGAAAAACCCCTATTTGCAAGGATAATTTCTGTGATTTCCTCCTCATTTTTAGGATTTTTGGTTTTATTAATCAGGTTCCAATTCATGGTAGAATCAGTTCAAATGACCGTTAGTTTACCGCCAAAAGTTCAAGAAATAATCACCGCTTTTAAAAAGGCGGGGTTTGAGTGCTATCTCGTTGGCGGTTCGGTTCGGGATCTTCTCTTAGAACGGTCAACTCAAGACTTTGATTTTACCACTAGCGCAACGCCGGAAGAGGTTCAAAAACTATTTCCTGACAGTTTTTATGATAACAGTTTTGGGACTGTGGGAATTAAATCGCGCGGCGAAGAAGAAAAAACTACTGAGGTTTACCACATAACACCGTTCCGAACGGAGGGAGACTATACTGACAGCCGGCATCCAGATACAGTTTCTTGGGGGAAGGATCTGACAGAAGATTTATCCCGGCGAGACTTTACAGTAAACGCCATGGAAATTGATTTTGATCCAAAAACTGGGGAAGCAAAAATCATTGATCCGTTTAGCGGCCAGCATGATTTAGATTATGGAGACATTAGGGCCGTGGGGGATGCAAATAAAAGATTTGGGGAGGACGCTCTTAGGCTAATGCGGGCGATTCGGTTGGCAACTCAGCTAGCATTCAAAATTGAAGAAAAAACCTGGGAGGCAATTAGATTAAATTCCCAAACAATTACAAAAATTAGTTGGGAAAGAATTCGAGATGAATTGGTTAAGATTTTAGCGTCTGATTTCCCCGCGGATGGTATTCGGCTTTTGCATAACAGCGGTCTTTTGGAATATATTTTGCCGGAATTAACTAAAGGCGCCGGAATGACTCAGAAAGGGACACATCACAAGGATGATGTTTTGACCCATTCAATTAAAGCTCTTGAGTACTGTCAAAGCCAAAATTGGGTCGTGCGGTTTGCAACATTAATTCATGATATTGGTAAACCGGTAACCTTTGTTGAACGGAATGGCAAAGCCACTTTTTATAATCACGAAACAGTCGGGGCTTATATAGCTAAGGCAATTTGCGATAGGTTGCACTTTTCAAAAGCGGATAAGGACAAAGTTTACATGCTGGTTCGCTGGCACATGTTTTCGGTCAGCGAGTTTCTGACTGACGCGGCAATTAGACGATTTATTCGCCGGGTGGGACCGGAAAACACCACCGATATGCTTGACCTTCGAATCGCGGACCGGCTTGGATCTGGATCACGGGAAACCAGTTGGCGTCTTGAAGATTTTAAAAAAAGAATTGTTGAAGTTCAAAAACACATTCCGTCGGTGACGGATCTCAAGGTTAATGGTAAAGATGTCATGGAAATTTTGAAAATTGGCCCGGGACCAAAAGTCGGCGAAATTTTGACAAAACTATTTGAAGAAATTATGGAGAATCCGGAGAAAAATGATCGCGATTATCTTTTGAAACGAAGTCTTAAACTTTGAAAGGGATCAGATGAAGGCTCTTCCCAAAGGGATAAAATTGGAGCGGCGTTGAAAATAGAAGAATAGGTTCCGGAAAAAACGCCGATAAACAAGGCTATCACAAACCAACGGATTGACTCTCCTCCAAACAAAATCAGCGCCAGAAGGGTAAAAAGGACCGTTAATGAAGTTGTCAATGAACGGCCGAGAGTCTGTAAAATTGATTCATTAACGACATTTTCAAAGGAAAATTTTCCGGTTGTCTTTCTTAGATTTTCCCTGATCCTGTCAAAAACAACAATGGTGTCGTGAACAGAAAAGCCGATGACCGTTAGAATTGCGGTCACAAAAAGAGCGTCAATTTGGACTCCGAAGAAGTGCCCGAGGAGAGAAAAGGCACCCACAACAACAAAGGCATCATGAAGAAGAGCAATAACAGCAGCAACCCCAAACTTCCAAGAGGCGTAAGGCTTGGGGATTTCTCTAAAGGAATAGGCAATGTAAAGAACAATGGCAATTGAGGCCACGAGAACGGCCTGGAGAGCTTTTGAGGCCAACTCGGCTCCGATGATGGGGCCAACGGTTTCAAATCGCAACTCAGAAATGTTGCCAAAGGATTTTTTAGCTTCGTTTATGGCTTCAGTTTTTGTCTTTGTCTCAATTGGTTGGGTTCTAAAAAGATAACTGCCACTCCCCGTCTTTTGAACCGAAGCTACATAAACTTTTTTGGCTTTGAAAGCGGCTTTTACTTTATTGACATCAGCCTCACTTTTAATTCGGGCGTTTCTTATTTCAATTAATGATCCGCCAGTAAAATCAATGGAAAGGTTGAGGCCATATCTGGTAAGAGAGTAGATCCCAGGAAGAATGGCAATTAAAGAAATTGCAAAGAACCAATACTTAAACCTCATTATGTGAAACATATTATTTTTCTGATTTTATGAAAAATCTTAATAGTGTTCGAGTGACCGTGACGGCAGTGAAAAGAGAAACTAAAATACCAATCGCGAGGGTAACGGCAAAGCCGCGTACTGGGCCAGAACCAAACCAGTAGAGAATGACACAAGTTATTAATGAACTAACGTTAGAATCCCTAATTGACGGAAAAGCTCTTGAAAAACCAAGTTCAATGGCGGAGGTTTTTGAACGCCCCCACCTGATTTCTTCTTTCATCCGTTCAAAAATGAGAATGTTAGCGTCAACGGCCATACCGATGGAAAGAATGAATCCGGCAATTCCGGCAAGCGTCAGCGTCACCGGGATCAGTTTAAAAATGGCCAAGATAATTAAGGTATAGATTGCTAGGGCTAAATTGGCAAATAGTCCAAGCTTTCCATAGAGAGCGACCATAAAGATGGCAACAATGGCCAGACCCACTAGCCCAGCGACCATGCTTCGATTTACGGAATCCTGACCCAGGGTGGCACCGATGGTTTGCTGTTGAATCACTTTAACCGGAGCTGGCAGGGCACCAGAGTTTAAAAGAATTGATAGTTGTTTTGTTTGGTTGGTAGTAAATTGGCCTGTTATAACGGCTTGACCACCACTAATTACTGACTGGACAGTCGGGGCCATCAACATTTCATTGTCAAGAAAAATTGCCAGTTGGCGGCCAATGTTTTTCCTTGTTAGCGTTTCAAATTTTTTGGCGCCGTCATTGGTAAAAAGAAGCTGGACGGTGGGCTGACCAGTGTTATTATCAAAAATCGGACTGGCTTTTTTGAGATCTTTTCCGGTTAGATCGGTTGCTACCGTAAACGGACCGTAGGCTGATCTAGTAGCTTCATCGGCAGAAGGTGAGGCCGATTGCTCTCTGAAAGAAAGGACGGCGGTTTGGCCAATGAGATCAACGGCTTGTTGCACATCGGTCACTCCGGCCAGCTCGACATTAATGCGATAATCACCACCAGTTTTTGAAGACTGGATCACTGGCTCTGAAACGCCATAGAGGTTGACTCGCCGCTCAATTATTCCTTTTAAGGATTCAAGGGCTTGGTCACGATCAACAGTATTAACCTTTGACATATCTACTTGAAGGGTCAGGCTTGTTCCTCCAGCCAAATCAAGACCTTCTTTAATATTAAGGTCACGAAACAGGCGGAACCCGAGGATGTTAATATCGATCGGAGGATGAGGCAGTTCCTGGTCAATTTTTATGTTGCCAATTTTGAACTTAAGACGAGGCAGCTCTTGAGGGAGACCAACATAAACTGAGGCAACTGTTATTAGGATAACCAGCCAAATAAGAATTCTTTGAGACATGTTGATTGGTTTTTTACTCTTATTTATTTTAATTTTTTAAAGGTCAGCTGTTGGTGGTCGTAAGAGTGAACAATCAGTGTAGACTTC
The DNA here is from genome assembly GCA_964411775.1 of uncultured Gammaproteobacteria bacterium. Classification (GTDB taxonomy): domain Bacteria; phylum Patescibacteriota; class Microgenomatia; order JAMCZE01; family JAMCZE01; genus CAYPLU01. The sequence goes on from CAYPLU010000001.1 coordinate 7,837, forward strand.
TCTAGTCATTTTTCAATCCTGATTTTGTCGCCCTTTTTAATTCCAACTACTTTGACAAATTTTTTGGGAATCGTTATGGCAAGGCTGTTTCCACTTTTAATTACCTGGCTCATTGTTTTTTAGGAGATCATTTCTTCTTCGTCTCCAATAACCATTATCCGAGATCCGGATAAAATCTCCAAAATGAACGGGTCTTTCTTCTTTTTTCGAAAGGCAAACTCTTCTTCAGTCATGGGAGTGAAAAAAATCTCCCGGCCACGACGAGCTTCTTCTTCACGAACCAAAGCAGCCACCTCAGGAATAACAATGTTGCCAACGATCAATAGATCTACCTTTTCGGCTGATCCTTGGATGTTTCTAGCAAATTTCCCTGACAACATGACAAACCTGGCTCTCCCTAATTTGTTGCGGTTTTTGAGAATTGCCCCGCCTAGTCCAGTCGTTTTGGTAACCAACTCAAGGAGGTCAAAATAGAGAGGGTAATCTTTTCGGAAAGAATAATAGAGCCGGTTAGCTCGGTGCTCTTTGGCAACTTGGCCAGTTTTTTCCATATGCAAAAGCTCACGCCTAACGGCGTTTATTTCCTCTTTGCTTTGGCGGACAAGCTCACGAACGTGAATAATTTGCCCGGGCTGAGAGAGAAAAATTTGCAGTAACTTAACCCGCACCCTGGAGATAATGAGATCGTTTAACATAAAAAACTCCTTCTGGGCAGGACATTTTACATTAACAGAAACTTTTACTGGGAAATGTTTACCTGTTGGCCAATTGGTAGAATCTCAATCCATGTTTGGCCGCGGTTGAATTTTATCGGTTGCCCTTTGCTGTCAAGAAAAATTGTTCTGTCGGCTCGAGTTTTTTTTGACCAAGTGCCTTCGGTTACCTGCCCGTCAATAATAAATTTGGCTTTTCCGGTGCCTTTGTTGCCATAGAGGGTGTGGGTGCCGTGGTTTTCCTCACTGTAACCATCATCAGCAATTGACATTGACATGAACAGAATGACAATGTTTTTAGCGGTCAACTGCTGGTTGGTGTTTAAATCACGATGCTCCTGACCGCCATTTGTTCGAAGGAAGGAATTACTATCATGATCATAAACCCATTTAACCGCGTAGTCATTTGAATACGAAGCCTGGACGTTACTGAAGGCGAAATTAGTTGAAAACTTGGCTGGACGGTCGGCAATGGGAAGGTCATCTTTAAAAGTCCACTTTAAAAAAGATTGGTCCCAAGAGATTTGTTTGCCGGTTCGATCGTCTGTCTCGACATTTGTTAACGCCCGTTTTTTGGCCGCAAAATCCCACAATTTTACATTGGCCGTATAGACGGTGTGTTCGGTGGCAGTATCTGGGCCGAGTCGTTCGTAGTCGCGCCAGAAATATGGGAAACCAATACTGAATTGGTTAAGGTCGTTAAAGCCAGCCCATCCATAACGTTCAATTTGACCAAGGGCATCGGCGGGACCAGGGGTGTTGGCGCCACCTACATGAGCATAGAGGGGAGAGGCTCCATATTCCGAAATCCAGTCTAAGTAATAGGTTCTGGCTGACCGCACGGGTCCAATGGTTTCTGAATCCTGACAGTAGTAGACAGCCATAAATCTGGTGATGCCTCCTTCGGCAACTGCCTCATACATGACGTCGGCAAAAGACAACCCAGATTGAGGTCTGGCGGCTTTTGAATTTTCAATCATGATTCCAAGCGGCCGGCGTTTTTCCCACAGGTTGCGTTCCGGAACAGAATATTTAGTACCGTTAATTGGACATTCTTCGGTTCGAGGGAGATCAGCGTATTTTCGTTGCGGTACGGTGAATTTTCCATTTTGTTTTGCCTGGGAAGAAGTCATGGAAACCATTTTTTGACCAGGACGAAGAAAGTTAAAGGTCGCGTAGGACGCCCCAGCAGAAATTAAATAGAGACCAAGAGCAAGTGCCAGAAAGATAATTTTTTCAGATCCTAATTTCATTTTTTCGAGTAGTTTTAGTATTCACAATGGTATCAACCTTTACACGACCACGTCAATATGTTAAAAAAACCTGTGGCTAAAAAAACCAAGAAAGAAAAACTCCTGGCAGAAAAGCGACGACTTTTAGCATTGGTTTCCGAACAGAAAAATTTCACCGATAAACCGCCGGTTGCTAGTTTTTCCCGGCTGACAAATACGTTTACTTTTAACCCGGTTTCTCAATCTCAAGGTCTGGGTAACAGGCCGCTTGGACAGTCTAAAGAATCATATGACTATGTTGCTTCGGATTTGAAAAAAATCGCCGTGCTTACTACATTTGCAATTTGTGCTCAAGTTGTGCTATGGTATCTATTAGAAAAGCATTTGATTTTGCTTTTTTAGCGGAAGGGGGTGAACGAGAAGAATGCAACAAGGATATTGTGTAAAGTGTCGCGCAAAGCGAGACATCAAAGACGGAAAAGAAGTTACTTGGAAGAACGGTCGAAGGGCCCTCGTCGGAGTTTGTCCGGTGTGTGGAACTAAAATCGCCCGAGTTTTGGGTAAGGCATAAATTTGTCTTTCAAAAAACAAAAAAGGACAGCGGTTGCTGTCCTTTTTTGTTTTGGAACTTAAAGATAGTTTTTGATTTTGGCGCCTTTTTTCAATTCTTCAAAGATTTTTTGGAAAGCGGTGCTTTGCTTCTCGCGGATCAGGTTTTGCTTGGCTTCGGTTCTTATCCCCGCTTCATCGGTGGCGGTTAGGAAACTCTGATTTTGCTCAATATATTTAGCAATATCTTCATCAGAGACCTTGACAGAATCAGCCGTTAATTTCTCAACCATGACTTGCAAACCGACTTGACGACGGAATTCATCTATCGACATCCCTTGCTGGGTTAATGCATCTTTTAAACTGATCTGACCATTAAGACTTTTCTCGATGTCTTTGATTTTTTGGTCAATTTCAGAGTTACTAACTACGATTCCTTTTTTGGAAGCGGCGGATTTCAAAAGAGACTCATTGACCATTTCTTCAAAAACTTGATTGCCAGAACGGGTCAGCATGCGCTTCTCTAAGTCCCAGCGCCAGATTGGCTGGTTGTTAATCGTTCCGGCTAAAACAATTCCTTTGTTTTTCCAAAGTAAAATTGCCAAAACAACCAGTGCCAGGACAAGAAAAACTCTTATTGGGGAAAGGAATTCTTTAACACTAACCGGTAATGAATACCGCGCTATAATGTCATTTGAGCTTTTTTGAAGGTTTTCAGGGCTTTTGGTAACTAATTTTTTCGAGGAACGAACTGCTTTTTTTGCCATGTCTATTTTTGTTTAATAGTTAACTAACTGTCCGAAAGCAACGCTTTTGGAGTTGGCGTTAGTTTAGCAAATTTTTTTTCCAATGGAAGGATCAGAATGGCCCTGGTTATGATCGGAGTTGGTTTTGAGCAGCCGGGGGTAGAATCATTCCGAATGTCTTACCCTGCTTAGTCACATCAGTTGCCTGCGATGCGCTGTTAATGGCCAAGTCATTTGGGGTCATACCGGATAGTTTCATATAAATGATGACGCCAAAAAGAATAGCCGTCCAGACAAGGATCTTTTTCATAGAGCTATTGTACTATAGGATTTGTGCTAGGTCAAATGTTGGTTTTGGTATAATAGGCGGGCTCCGGAGAGGGAGCAACTACCCCGCTTAGCGGGGAGGAAAGTCCAAACGGCCGGAAGCAAGGTGTCCTGATTAATTTCAGGAGATTTCGACAGTAATGTTGAAAGACGGTGAAGCTACAGAGACGAGTCCCGCTTATAGCGGGGGTGAAACGCAGCAATTCCCCCTGCCGCAAGGTGCCGATCGCTCAATTTGCAGCTTCCCAAACGAGCAAAGTCGCACCGCCTAGATAGATTGTTGCATCCGCCAGCTGGCGGAACAGAATTTGGCTTATCACTCTTCGGAGCTTTTTGTTGTCTAGATCTCCGTTAAAAGATAGAGAAGGTGTTCAAGAACTACTTTGAAAGCAGCAACTGCCGGAACGGCAAACAGTATTCCAACCACGCCAAACAAATGTCCTCCAACCAACACTGACGCCAGAACTAAGAGCGGATGAAGTTTTACCATGCGCCCGGTTACCTGGGGGGTGACAAAGTTATTCTGTAATTGATTAATCAATAAGTATGACAAGCCAACGACCAGACCTTCCTGAATTGTTGGCAGGGAAAGAAAACCAGTCCCTCCGGTAAGAGCCACAACGAGTGAAATTGTCGTGAAGGCGAATCCGGGTCCGACAAAGGGAACAATTTCAGCTATTCCGGCAACTAGTCCAAGGATAAAGGAATATTTGACGCCCCAGAGGGAAAGAAGAATGGTTGTTATAGTAGCCATGAGAATGATCATGGAAAATTGGGCCCGAAGATAGTTTCCCAAAATTTGGTTTACTTTCCGGGAAACAATAGCAAATTCGATCTTTGAATTTCCAGGTAGGAGGTTTTCTAAGGATTCAAAGAAGCGTTTACCGTCCTTTAGGAAGTAAAATAAAATGAAGAGAAAAATGAAAAATGACACCAGGGAGCTGATGGCATTGGAGAAGAACCTGACGATTTCTTCTGAAGAGAAGTTGATGGAATTTTTGACTGATTCAGTTAGATCATGGACAGATGGGGCCATCCACGATGGCAGACCGGCGGCCTCACTCTGGGCATTGATTAAGAGAAGCTTACCTTCCGAAGCAAATTCTTTGCTTTCGGTAACTAGTTTTCCACCCAAGAAATAGCCAGCTCCCCCTAGGAAGACGATAATTATTAAAAAGACAATTAAAACGGCGACGGTTCGGGGTAATCGAACGCGATGGGAGAGAAAATTGACGGTGGGATTTAAGAGATAGGCAAAAACCGCGGCGAACAAAAACGGCGGCAAGACTTCTCGTCCCAAATAGAGAAACCACCCCCCGAGAGCTAGAAGAGCAATGTAGACAATATGTTTCGGCTTTAAATTCACGTCACTAGATTATACAGCCAAACGGTGGTTGACGAAAAATTTTACCCAGAAATGAATATCCCCCTAATAAAGGCCCAGCCCCCTCCTTTGATAATGATTGTCAAAATGGCACTACCAAAAAATAATCCGCCGACTAAAACTAGGGGTATTTCCCAAGGGAATTCGGTTAGGCTATTCACTTTGCCATTTGCAATTTTTGGTTTGGGGTTGACCAGTGACAATGGCGTTCGCGCCGCCTCTGTTCCCAGAATAACCCCGGCTGCCTGGGTTGAATTTAGCCCGCTTGATTTGGTGGTTAATTCCTCTGCCTGTTCTATAAGGTTCACGAAGGTTTTATTGATGGAGGAAGAAAATGGTCCGGGAATAGCCGGCTCTTTTTTGCCGTCATCTGTTTCAATGGGGTCGGCTTCTGGTTGCTTAACGGTGATCGCAGCAGCGTCTGAATCAATATTTGTGGTGGCTCCATCTTTTCTTAGGCGGACAACAATTTTATTTTCGCCAATAAAGCTGTCGGATTTAAATTTCCCTTTAACCATTATAAAGGCGGTACCTGAGGCATCGGCAGTAAGCGAAGGAAAATCGGACCAGCTGGCGTTCCAGGCCAGATATGTGCTTTTTGAGGGACTCCAGGTGTAGAAATTAAAAAGTTCGCCCGGGAGCTTTGTCTTTTGATCACCCAACATCTTAAGGAAATATTTTGAATTGATTGTTAATCCCGTCAGACTAACGGTCAGATTGAATTCTTCGCCGGTATCCACCTCAGGGGGTAGGGTAATTGAGAACGAGAGAATTGGGGCCGGATCAACTTTTTCTAAGACAACTTCATCAAAAAGAAGCTCATAGATATCAGAGGAATTTGGATCAAGAACGAGTTTGGTTCGCAGAGAGTTGGCCGATGATGGAGTCTCACTGGTAACTTCAACCTTTTGCCAGTCCCCAATTGTTGTGACAGTTGGACTGTCAACACTTGAAATTTCCGTCCCTGATCCGTCGGAACTTCCATACCAAGAAATTCGAACAAAGCCGCTTTGATTTATGTTCAGGAGCTGTAACCAGGCAGAAAGTTTATATGAGCCAGACGGGCTACTGACTACCTGATAAAGAAATTTTGTTGAATTGGTTTGACTTTTAAATCGAGCGGCGAAATTGCCGTTGCGGGCTTGGCCGCTCCCTGAGGCAACTGACAAAGTTAGGGTTGAGGGGGTTTTTGCCCAATTAGTAAAACCGGTGTCAGAGTTTTGTTCAAAGTCAGGATTTTGGAGGAGGTTTTCGGTCGCTGTGACACCTGAGGTGAAGGCAAAGAAAAAACTTAATAGAGCCAAAAGCAGTTTGGCAAGTAGCCTCATTAATGACCATTATGAGGAATTCCTGAGAACCAGTAAAGGAATTGGACTAATTTACGCGGACACGGTATCTGGCACTAATACTAGATTGGGAATATTTACTAGAAAAAGAAATGTCATGACCGTTTGGGATAAAGGGGTCGTTCATTGTGTAATCATCGCCAGATTTGCTTTTAAGGACAATGAAGTGATCCGGACCCCCGCCGATACCAACGATAACCGGATTTCCAGCAGAAAGCTCTGAGTCCATATCCGCTTTATTAATTGACTCCCGATGGAAAGTCCCCCCGTTAACGGACCAATCGCCAAACCGCATTAGAGCAGTTTGTAAATAGAAAGGGTCAGATGACCGGGCAATATCGCCCGGGGTAACGTTTTTATGATAGTGACTCATTATCATGGCTGATGAAGTAACGAGACAACCGAATTCTTTCATCGAGTCTCGCGATAACCCGATTGGGAAATTCCCCCACGATACATCACGCTGATTGTAATAACAGCCCCAATCATTGCACGAGGTTTGGCCGGTGAGAATTGAAGAACCACCCTGACTATTGACGAAACCACCGAAAGCAGCTAATTGGGCTCTGGCTTGTGCCAGAAGCTGCTCGTATCTAGCTTCGTCACCCTGAGTGTCGGTCAGGAGTTTTTGTTTAGCTCGGTTTTGGGTGTCTAGGCTAGCGCGATAGTCTTTGAGCTGCTTGGAAAGAACCTCGATTTCTTTTTTCCGGTCTACGAGAAGAACTTTTTGATCGTTGTAGTTTTTGCGGGAGGAGGCCATTTCATACATCAGGGTTTTATCGTGTTTTTGGGCAATCCGCAGATAGTCAAGCCTACCTAAAAAGTCTTGGAGATTGCCAGCACTGATGAGGTAAATAATGGGGTCAGTTCTCCCGGCGGTATAAGTTTTGACAATACGATTAGCTAAGATGTTTGAGACCTGGGTAAGGGACTCTTCCAGGCGGGTGATTTTTCCGGAAACTGAGGCAATGTCATCGGTTAGCCGACCCAGTTTTTGTTCTGTGGAGTCAATGTTGAGCTTAGTTATCTCAATCTGACTGTTAATGACAGTAATTTCGGAAGAAAGAGTTTGCTGTTGGCCTTTAGCTCGGGCAATTTTATCTGAATAACAGTTCACTTTTTCCTCAGCCGATTTATTAGCACAATCATCAACCTGATCGGCGAACACGGGAGGGAATGCCGGGAGGAAAAGCAGCACCAGAAAAACAATCGCGAGGATTTTTTTTAGCATTGGCGGACGTAAAGATATGTCAACTTTTTAGGTAGCGACGGACGGCAAAATAGCTGCCGGTGGCGCCAACTAATGCCCCCGTCAGAAGTGAAAATCCAAGAATCTCGAGGGAAGTAATCCACGAAACCGGTAAAATTGACAGTCCGGAGAGATATGGTTTTAGCTGGGGGGTGGAAAAAAGGATAATAGCCGAAATGACAAACCAAGAGATGGTGGCTGATGCTAAACCGTAAAAAAGTCCTTCAAGAATAAACGGCATGCGGATATACCAGGTTGAGGCGCCAACCAGTCTTTGAATATCAATTTCATCTTTCCGGACAGAAATCTTCATGCCAATAATGGTCAGAATGGTCAGAATTGACGTGGCCACCAGGAAAGTAATTAGTCCAGCGCCGAACTTCCTGACCCGGTCAAGCGCGCCAATGAGGCTGTTAACAACATCTCTCTGGTAGGAAATTTCCTCTACGTTTGGCACTGTTTTTAAGATTTCGTAGAGGGAGGGTAAATCGGAAACACTGTTGGCGGAAACTTCGATACTTGCCGGGAGAGTGTTAGCCGTAACCAGCTCTAAAAGTAAGGGGTCGCTTTTATTTCGGTCACGATAGATTTTTAGGGCTTCGTCCTTGGAGACAAACCGGACGCTGGCGGCCTTACCGGTTTTTTCAAGTTCACTGATTGTGGCGGCGACTTGATCAGGGGTGGTAACGGTGTCATTGAAAAAAGCAATGACCTGCGGCTTCTGCTCAAGGTAGGTCAAGAGTTTTTGCGACGAAATGGAAAGAAGGGTGAAAGAAAGAATGGCAAACGTAGTCATGGTCATAATCATAATGGCGGCTAAGGCCTGATAGGGGGATCTTCTTAAGTGCTGCCAAGTGACGGTTATTAGATGTTTCATACGGTAATTATCGGTATCGGCCCTTTTTGTCAGAGATCAAGTGCCCGTCTTCAATGCGGACAACCCGCTTGTCCATCGTGTCAACGATTTCAATGTTGTGAGTAGCCATGATCACCGTCACACCAAGCTTATTTACTTTATCGAGTATCTTCATAATTTTCCAGCCATTGGCTTCATCAACATTACCGGTTGGTTCGTCGGCAATAAGATATTTTGGATCCCCTGCCAGAGCCCGAGCTATTGCAGCGCGCTGAAGTTCGCCTCCTGAAAGCTGGGCCGGGAAAAACAGGGCTTTTTTCTCTAGGCCAACCAGCTTTAGTTTCTCAGCGGTCTCAGTTTGAATTTCCTTTTCATTTTTTCCAAGTACCCAGAGAGACAGGGCAACATTTTCCATGAGATTACGGTCGGGCAAAAGTTTCAAATCCTGAAAGACAAACCCAACTTTCCGACGAAGATCGGCAATTTTCTGACCGGAAACCTTTGAAAGATCGTGTTCGTCGACCATAATTTGACCAGAGGTCGGGATAACATCTTTGAGGACCATTTTTAAAATAGTGCTTTTCCCGGCTCCGGAAGGCCCAACGAGAAAAACAAACTCCCCGTCGCTGATTTCAAAACTGACATTGTTTGTCGCGACGGTCCCGTCGGGAAATTTTTTGCTGACGTTTTTAAAAGTGATCAAAGTGAAGTCGCTTTGCTATTTGAGAACCTTGACCCGACCAACGTCCATAAGCCAACCGGCTTTCTGACCGCTGAAGGTTTCACCCCAGATTTGAACTTTTTTACCAGTGTATTTCGAAAGATCGATAACAGAAGACGTCAGATAAACGTTTTGTGAGGCATCGCCTCGAACGAGAATGTGGGTACCCTCATCGGTTAGTTTGCCATCGTTTTCGATTAAGTTACCGGTGGCCGTGTCCCTAAAAGTTGAAGCATCTTTGACACCCTCTTCGTCCGGTGCCTTAATTACCTCGACGTCAGTGCCGGAAAGACGAACAGTTCCAGACGTCTTCCAGCGATAAAGTCCATAACCACTCACGATCCCTAAAATTACAATCAAAATTAGTATCGCCGGCGCTTTTTTTGACAGGCTAGCGGAGGACCCTTCTGCAAGTGGCTGAACCATTTTTGGTGAAGCCGCCTCTTCGGGATTGTCTTTGGCAGGCACTTTTATTTCATCCATGAGGGAAATTATAAACTTCTCCGGACTAACGGTCCGGAGTTTTCTTTAAAGTTTAATGAGAATTGCATTGTCAAAGTTTTAATCTCTAGCTTCGCAATTCGATTATGAAGGATTTTTCTTAATTTCGCAAGGCCACAGAAGTCTTAGGCTTTGCCGTCGGCAAAGAAGTGTAATTCGGCTTTTAAAAAACCGTCCAGGTAGCCTTCAAGAACCTTGTCAGAATCAGTTTCTTCATACTGCGTCCGCAGATCTTTGACAAGATGGTACGGGTGCAAAACATAGGAACGAATTTGGTTTCCCCACCCCGGAGTAACATGCTTTCCACGGAGCCGTAGCTGTTCGTCCCTGGCACGTTCTTCCTCGATAGCAACCAGTTTCCCCCGAAGGATTCTTAGGGCAATTTCTCTGTTTCGACTTTGGTCCCGTTCTTTTTGGGAGGTAACCACAATCCCAGAGGGCTTATGGGTAAGACGAACGGCAGAACTAACCTTGTTCACATTTTGACCACCATGGCCGCCGCTTCGGAAAAAATCCCATTCCAAATCTTCTTCATTAACCTCAACTAGATTAGTGTTTGTTTCTTCAACGTTTGGGAGAACCTCAACGAGAGCAAATGAGGTTTGCCGCAAGTGATCGGCATTAAAGGGGGACTGACGAACCAGCCGGTGCACACCAGCTTCGTATTTTAAAAATCCATAAGCATAATCGCCTTTGACTTCGAAAACGACTTCTTTTATGCCGGCCTCGGAACCAGACTCAAGGTCGATTTCTTCAACGGCCAAATTATTTGATTTTGTAAATTGAACGTACATTCGATAAAGCATCTGTGCCCAGTCCATGGCCTCAACTCCGCCTTGGCCTGAATGGATAGAGATAATCGCTCCAAGTTCATCATACTCACCGGAAAGGTAGAGTCGATTGGAAAGCTCTTCAATGTGTTTTCGAAGTTTGTTTTCATCCTCAGTTTCACCAAGCACGACAAATTCTTCAAGACCGGAAAGCATGGCGACCTCAGTTTGGAGTTTTGACAATTCACGCATCTTTTTGCCAGCCGATTGACTATCAGACCAAAAGCTGGCAGAAGAGCTTTCGAAGCCAAGTTCCTCAATTCGGCGACGCTTTTTGTCTAGATTCATCTTCTCGAGGATTTTCTGGGCCTGATTTTTTAGTTCATCCATAAGGCTCACCTCTTGAGAATTGACTCTACTGCGGCTTCAAGCTCAATAAAGCCTTTTTCGAGCTTTTTCCCGTTGACAAAAAATGTCGGCGTGGCATTAATCCCTACCTTGTTGCCGTCATCTCTGTCAGTCAGGACTCGCTGCCTGATTGAGTCGGAGTCTAGATCTTTGACAAACTGGTCGATGTTTAAGCCGATGTTTTTTGCGTACTCAATGAGTTTTTCTCTTTTAAAGGAGTCAGGATTTACGATGTCAGGTTGATTGGCAAAAAGGACATCATGGAACTGCCAAAACTTCCCTTGTTTCCCGGCGGCTTCAGCGGCAGTGGCGGCGTCCATGGCGAATTGGTGAGTTTGAATTAGAGGATAGTGCCGGTAGACTAATTTAACGTTATCAGAATGTTTTGCCAAGACCGACTCAACAGTTGGTTGGGCTTGTTTACAGAATGGGCATTGAAAGTCAGAAAACTCAACCACGGTTACTTTAGGGGCGGTCGATCCGATTGACCAGGAGTCGGCGCGGACAAGGGCTGATTGATCAATTTTTGTTGGAGCGGTTGAAGAACTTCCGCCGCGGCCAAGAAAAAAGACGGCGCCAACAACAAGAACAATTGTTCCAACAATAATGCCAAGAAAAATCTTTGCGTCGGTAGTCAGATTCATCGCTTAGAAGTATACCAGAGTAAAGAGTCCCATTGAGCTCCCCAGAAAAAATCCTCCGATAACATCACTGGTCCAGTGCTCGCCAAGATAAATTCTGGAAACGGCCATGGCAAGAGTGAACAAAATAGCGGCGGTGAAAAGGATTCTTTTTTGCCAGTTGTTTTTAAGGTAACGAACAACAAAAAAGCTTACCAGGATAACGACAAACATTGTCCGACTCATGTGACCGGAGGGGAAGGCGTAGTTTGTCGCCACATGAACAGTGGAAATATGAAACGGAAGGCTATAGCGGAAGAGGCTTTTGGGAGGACCTGGATGATAGAGAAAAAATTTGCCAATTAGTTCGTAAATTAAAATCATGGCGAAAAAGGCGCTGGACCAGAGAATCTTTTTTTCAACTTTTAGTATTAAAGCCAGGACTGCTAAAACCAAAAGGGTGGTTATTTCAAAAGTTCCAATGAGAGAAAAGAGTGAGAATGGCACATCGACAATTCTTGGGAAAAACTTTTGTAAAGTAATGGTTATTTCGGGGTCATATAGGGATGAGGCACTAAAAATTTCAAAAAGGCTAACAAGCATATATCCGAAAAACATAATTAGCCCCCAACGCAGGAATTGTGGATTTTTTGGCTTTGGATTGAGATTTAGTTTTTTGAGAAAGTTAGACATATTTGAGTTCGTGAAGTATTATCTTAGCATCCTTATTGGAGATAATTTGGGTTTTCGATGGCTAGCGTTAGATTATTTCTTCGTCTCGCATTTGGTCCAGTAGCCCTCTACCCAGGGTCTTTGCCATAGGTGTAGGGATGAAGATTCTGCCGACGGTTTTTCCGTCTGGGTTGTTTGGATCTCTATCAATAAACTCAAGAAAATAACCAGAATCGTCTTCTTTTTTCTTTATTCCAATCACAATATATTCAATTCCGTTGATAATTCCCCTTTTATAGAGGGGTAATTTTTTGGTTGATTTAGGCGTTGTCGATTTTGGCATTATTTTGAGACTTAACTGACTTTCGTTTTTTAATTAACTTTGACTAGCGTCTAGTCTTAGTTCGGATAGTGACACTTCTTCCATTTTTTACCGCTGCCACACCAGCAAGGATCATTTCTCCCAAGATTTTTATTTGGGCTTTTGATCCGGTTGGCTTGGATGTTTTCTTGTTTTAAGATTGCCCCCTCTTGCTTCACCCCAGTTTCAAGGTTTTCAATCTGTTCGGCGTTGGTGACCATCTTTTTAACTTGCGGGCTGACTTCAGGCATAACCACACTGATTTTGAAAATACGGCGAATGATTTCAAAATCAATTGCGGAAATTAGTTTTTCAAACATAGTGAAGGCCTCTGTTTTATATTCGACCAAAGGATCTCTTTGGGCGTAACCGCGAAGATTAATGCCTTCACGGAGATCATTAATGGTTTCAAGGTGCTCCATCCAAAGCATGTCAATGATTCGTAGACTTTCTTGTTGTTCGATATAGCGGGTAATTTCTTTGCCCAGTTGAGATTCTCTCTCTTTATAGACATCACCGGCGATTTTCTCGAGGAGGGTGATTTTTTCATCAGCGGTAGCCCGTTTTGAAAGCTCTGAAGCTAGCCCAGTTTTCGAGTCTTGGTCAAAGGGAATAATTGTTGAGAACTCGTCGACAATTTTTTCGACGTTATCTGCTTCAAGACCTACTCCATAGGCCATAACAAGGTTAGTTATCTCTCGATTTAATTTCTGGGTAATCTCCTCTTTTAGCCAGGTCTCTTCTTCTGACGGTTTCTCTTTTGTCTCTGGATCAATTTTGACGGAGAGAATTTTTCGACGGAGGTCGTAGATGATTTCCCGTTGTTTGTTCATAACGTCGTCATATTCCAGGAGGTGTTTTCGGTGGTCAAAGTTAAATTGCTCTACTTTTGACTGGGCCTGTTCGATAGATTTGTTGACGATGCCATGTTCCAGGGGTTGGTCCTCAGGGAGATTAAAAAATGTCATTAATTTACTTACTTGCTCACCACCAAAAAGCCGCATGATTTCGTCGTCAAGAGCGATGAAAAAGCGACTACTGCCCGGATCTCCCTGGCGACCAGACCGGCCTCGAAGTTGGTTGTCGATGCGGCGTGATTCGTGACGTTCGGTGCCGATGACATGAAGTCCGCCGAGAGACACAACTTCGTCGTGATCTTTTTGCCATTTCCGCCAGCTGGCGGATCCGAGCATGGGCCGGCCATCCTCATAGGTGGGTTGGTTGCCGCCAAGAATGATATCAACGCCGCGGCCGGCCATGTTGGTAGCTACCGTGACGGCCCCTTTTTTCCCGGCCCCGGAAATAATCATCGCTTCTTTTTCGTGTTGCTTGGCATTTAAGACTTGGTGGGGAATGCCCTTGTGATGAAGAAATTGGGAGATAATTTCGTTTTTGTCAATTGATGTCGTGCCAACAAGAACCGGGCGGCCAATTTTGTGAGCTTCTTCAATGTCTTTGACAACCGCAGCATATTTTGCCCGTTGGTTTTTATAGACTTGGTCGGTGGAATCAGCCCTTATCATCGGCTGATGAGTGGGAATGACCACAACGTCGAGATTATATATTTTATGAAACTCCTCAGATTCGGTGACGGCAGTACCGGTCATACCAGCTAATTTTTCGTACTTTCGGAAGTAATTTTGCAGGGAAATTGTCGCCAAAGTTTTTGATTCTTGTTGAATAGCGACGCCTTCTTTAGCTTCAACAGCCTGATGGATGCCTTCACTCCAACGATTATTTGGCAAGAGTCTGCCGGTGAATTCATCCACAATAACGACTTTGTTATCACGAACAATGTAATCTTTTTC
>CAYPLU010000001.1:22109-41572 GCA_964411775.1 uncultured Gammaproteobacteria bacterium
TTTCCCGCTTGTAAAGGGTTTTTGCTTTAAGGGCAGCTTCAATATGGTGAACGGTACCAAAATCATTTTCATAGATGTCTTTGGTTCCAAGAAGGCTTTCAATTTTGCCAATTCCATGATCAGTGAGATGGGCTGTCCGGAGTTTTTCGTCAACTACAAAATCAATTGAGGAGGAGAGTTTTTCAACAATCTGAGCATACTCATAATATCGTTGTGTTGGATCAGAATCGGCCGCTGAAAGAATATGAGGAGTCCTAGCTTCATCAATTAAAACCGAATCAGCCTCATCAATGATGGCAAAGTGGAAATCCCGCTGAACCAATTCCTCTTGAGATTTGGCCATGTTGTCACGAAGATAATCAAAGCCAAATTCACTGTTGATGCCATAAGTGACGTCAGCCGCATAGGCTTCTTTTTTGGAAATGGGGCGAAGATGGCGCAGACGGGAATCAGCCGCTTTTTCATCAGTGAAACCGGGATCAAAAATATATTGGGTATCGCGAATTATGCCAGTGGTTGAAAGTCCCAAAAAATGAAAGATTGGCCCAATCCACCCCACACCCACGCGCGCGAGATAATCGTTAACCGTGATTAAATGAACACCCCTTCCGGTCAGGGCGTTAAGATAGAGCGGAAGTGAAGCCGTCAGGGTTTTCCCTTCTCCGGTTTTTTGTTCAGCAATTTTGCCTTGATGCAGGACAATCCCGGCCATTATCTGAACATCGAAATGGCGCTTGTTTTCGACTCTTTTGGCGGCTTCCCGAACGAGAGCATAGCTTTCTGGTAAGAGTTCGTCTAGACTTTCACCCCGCTCAAGACGCAGTTTGAACTCGGCGGTCTTTTTGGGAAAGTCACTTGGTTTTAGTTTTTTATAGTTGGTCTCGAACTTGTTTATTTGGTTAACCAAGGGAGAAAGACGCTTGATTTCGGCTTCGTTTGAATTTAAAAATTTCCCCAGAAAGTTCAACATTTTTTTGTTTTTGTATACCCGTTAAGGGGTCTATTTTAGCACTTTGAGTTTTCTCTTGCTAACTAGCCGGCGGAAAAAATTGAAAATAGGAATTTAACTAGAGGATTATAATATTTGACGTAAAAAAAAGGAAAAAAAACGGGCTTTCCCCAGTCAAGTTTAAACTGAGTTAGGCCAATCCAGTCAGGGCGAGATTTTGGAAATCGCTCATCAAAAATGCCCTCAAAATCAAGTTTTTGTAAACCAAGTTTCTTAAGGATTGGTAAAGCTTTCCAAACTCCCCAATAAGAGGTGCTAAATTCTCGTCCGGCTAAACTGGTGAAGGTGTGAAGATAAAAAGCGGTTTTGTTCTCCTTGATTATTATTAATCCCCAGAGGGTTTCTTGGGTCTTCTGGTGGCGAGTCCAAAAACGTTCGAGGACGTCTCCAAATGATTCAACTAATTTGTCCATGTGGGCGTCTTTGGAAGAATAAATTTTCCGCCGGGAGGAAAACTTGTCCCAGCCTAAAATAAACTCTGAGATAGCAGAAGAAAATTCTTTGTTTTTTCGTCGGAAATGTTTGAAAATAAGTTCTTTTGAAAATTCATTTTCGATTTTTTTAATTTTCCGCCTTGCTTGCGGCGAAAGTTGGTCAAAAAGTTTTGGGATTGATAAGGTAAGATCTAAAAAGACTGAGGCTGTCGAAAGAAGCGACCACTTGTCTTTTTTATAGCCATGTTTTCTCAGGTCATCAACGGAAATTGGCCCATTTCCCGGATCGAACTTGATCATTAATGCGTGATTTTTTTTGGCTAAACTGTCAATTTTGGACACAGGAAAAAGTTTGTTTGGTCTGGCAACTTTAATAAGCGTTAAAAAAGAAAAGATTGGCAAGTGACGGATAAGGACGGATACGCCATCAATCTTTTTGACCGCCCATCCAAATGATTTGATAAAGTTTTCATAGTTTTTGCTTTGACGGTAGTTTTTTTCTGGCAAATTTTTTTGGATGGGTGTGCAAATAATAATTTGATTTAGCTTGATCGGGAGAAGTTCTTCACGAATCAAAAAAAATTGCCGGAGTTTTTTTTCAAATAAATTCAATTTCTGCATATTTTTATCTTTTGGCGAATAATTAAAGATGACTAAACTGTTTACGGAAACTATTTGTGAAAGTGTTTTTAGAAACTCCGAATGATTAATTTTTTGGGGTATATTTTCCCCGATAAAAAGATCCACAATGACAAGATCAAACTTCTTTCCTGTTTGTAGAAAGTTTTTCACCGCCAAAAAAGCATCGGTAATAAGAATTTTTTGGTTTTCATTTTCGACAAGTCCAAAATGTTTCTTGGCTATTTCGACAATTTTTGGGTCTATTTCGACGATCGTAATTTTTCGAGGGGGGTTTGACTTGAGCGGGCCGTTTAGAAGTTTTGGTTGGGTTCCCCCACCACAGCCAAGAATAAGGATTTCTTTTGGATCGCCAAAAATTTTTTGGTCAGTTAGATTTTTAAAAATCGCGGTCCAGAGTGAGTCGAAGTACAGGCCCGACTGCTCTGACCCATCGGCCATCAGAGCGATACTTCCATCGCGATATTTTTTTACTTTGATCTCGCCGTTAAAACGAGAGTGAACTGTTTCAATGGTTTGGGGTAACAGACCAAAAGACATGAACGAAGTTTAACTCAGTAGCCTCTTAGTGGCCAGGTTAACAATTTTTTGGATGAAACTTTCGTATGAATAGCCAGCGGCTTTGGCGGAACGAACGGTACCCGTGTCTGGAGCAATTCCCTGATTGGCGTTTACTTCAAGAATAAAGGGGGTCCCGTCTGGGGCAACGCGAAAATCGACTCGACCATAATCCCGACAGTTGGTCAGTTGGTAGGACTTCTTGGCGGCGGCAAATAGAGTCTCTGCGGTCCTTTTATCCAAAGGGGCAGGACAACAGGACTTTAGGGTGCTTTGGTAAGTTTTTGAAAGCTCAACCCATTTGGCATCGTAGTCAATGATTTTATATTTCCCAGGGTATCCTCGTTTGTCAAAAAGAATTTCAGATGGAGGAAGAATTTCAAGTTTCTCACCGTTTCCAAGAACGGCAACATTAATTTCCCGGCCATCAATATACTCCTCAACAAAAAATAAGTCATGATATTTTTCCTCTTTCTCGTCGAGGACTTTTTTTAAGACAGTTTTGTTTTCAACGACTGAATTTTGGTCAATGCCGATACTGCAATCCATGCCGACAGGTTTCACAATTACCGGGAATTTTAGCCACTCTGGAAGAGCATCGGTGGAAGAATTCAGAAAAATGAATTTTGGAGTTGGCAATTCGTTTTTCAAAAGGAGTGACTTCGTATTTATTTTGTTGTTGGTCAGAGCAAGAGCTTGAGAGCCTGATCCAGTGAAGGGGAGGTGATGTTTTTCCAAAAAGCGGGCAACCAAAAAATCACTTCTTGGTAAATTTCCTAATCCTTCGGCCAGATTGAAAATCAAATCAAATTTTTTCTGGGGAATTTCTTCGATGGTTCTTTCGTTAACGTCAAATATTTCCGAGTCAAAACCAGTTCTTTGCAGAGCCAAGTTAACCTTAGTGGCTGAAATGACGTTATCCTCGTCGGCTAGGAGTTCTTTGGAATCACCCCCTGGACTTTTGGTAACGCGATTATAGAGGATGAGGATTCGGGAAGGCTTAGTCACAAAGTTCACACGTACCTAGCGGCAGCAATTTTCGCAATCGTGCTCATGAATTCACCATAGTCCAAGCCCGAAGTTTTGGCTGATCGACTTGCTCCCATCCCCGGAGAGAGGTCGGGGTTGACATTCACCTCAAGAATGAAAGGATTTAAGTTTTGGTCAAGTCTCATATCCACCCGGGCATAATCTCTGGCCCCGGTCAGATGATATGCCTCAAGAGCAAACTTTTCGATTAGGTCGGTTGTTTTTTGGGGTAACTTTGCCGGACAAATTCCAATGGTGTCATGATAGCTAACAGAGTTTTCGATCCATTTCGCTTCGAAGTCAACAATTTTTGGTTTATCGTCTTTTTTGTATGATTCTCCGAAAACTATTTCTGACAGGGGTAAAACATGGGCGGTGTCACCGTTACCAATGACGGTCACATTTATTTCCCGGCCATCAATATACTCTTCAACTAAGACCGGTTCTTTGTAATCAAATAATATTTTCTGGATATTTTCTCTAAGCTCAGTCAAATTCCAAGCCACGGATTTTGATGAGATTCCCAAACTGCAGTCTTCATTCACTGGTTTGGTGATTAAAGGAAATTTCAAATGAGCGGGCAATTTTTCCGGGGCAACGCTAAAAACGGAAAACTCAGGCGTTGGTAAATTGTTTTGTTGGAAGACAATCTTTGTTAAAGCTTTGTTGGTTGTCAAAATCATCGCAGCGGCGGCAGCGCCAGTATAGGAAAGGCCAAGGTTGTCAAGAATTTTTGGGATTTCGGACTCCGTTTTATCAAGGCTACCAATGCCATCAGCGAGATTGAAGATCAGTCGCTCTTTAAGACTTGAAAGTTCATTAACCGATTTTTCTGTAAGTTCAAAAATATCAGTATGATGACCGACCGAGGCAAGGGCTTTGGCAACCAGAAGAGCGTCTTCTTCGCCACCCTCTTCAGTGGCAAGCGCTTCTTGGCCCATATTATTTTCGTTACGGATCTCGTTATAAAGAATGGTGATTTTTGGAAAATCACCAATTTTTTTTGAGGTCATTATGTGCAGAAAATTTTCAATTAATTTTTAAACGATTTCAGATTAACAGAGGCATTCAACTTGTCAAGGGGTTTTGCCAATTATTTTCTTACCCAGGTAATCTTGAAGGGCATCGGGAACGTCAACGGTCCCATCAGCATTTTGATAGTTGTCAATAATTGCCAAGATTGGACGAGTATTTGTCAGAGCTGTGGCAGAAATTGTATGAGCGTACTTTTTCTCACCGGTTTTTTTGTCCTGATATTTAATACCAAGTCTAGTCGCGTGATACGCGGCAAGGTCAGAATCCGATTGAGTTTCGCAATATTCTTGTAGTGAAGGCAACCACACCTCGGTATCGAACTTTCGATAGGTTGCCATGCCAACATCACCCGTGCACATATCGATTACATGGTAAGGAAGTTTTAGATCCTGCATTATTTCTTCTTCGATTTTCAGGGCCTCATGCATGTATTTTTCTGATGTCTCTTGAGTCGTGAAGTAAATCATTTCCACTTTTGCAAATTGGTGAACACGCTTCACACCTTTTGTGTCTTTACCCCATGAACCGGCTTCTGATCGGAAACACTCTGAGTATCCAACATAGCGAAGTGGATGCTCATCATCAATCTCAATTGTTTCGTCAGCGTGATAAGCAACAATCGCTTGTTCTGATGTCCCAACTAGATACAATGCTTCTTTGTCTTCCATTTTGTCTTCGTCAAACATTTTGTAAATGGAAGCGCTTTCTGATGGAAAGTAGCCAGTTCCATAGAGTGGACGATATTTGACCAAGTCAGGAGTGATGATTGGGATAAATCCTTTTTTAACTAATTTTTTAAGAGCATGATTGAACAAGGCAAATTGCAAAAGAACGGCTTCGTTTTTTAAATAATAAAAACGACTGCCAGAATTTTTTGAAGCCTTTTCCATGTCGACGAGATCAAGGCTAAGCATCAAGTCATGGTAGTGTTTCGATTCGAAATCAAATTTTTTCCTGGGGTCTTTCTCCGGCCAAGACTTGATTTCTATATTCCCTGAGGAATCCGAACCAATCGGCATTAGTGGCGAAACGACATTTGGGATCCAATCCATAATTTCCTGCCAATCAGCAAGAACTTCTTTTAGTTCTGTTTCAAGGACGTCAATGCCATCTTTTAACTTTTTGCCTTCCTCAATTTTTTCGGGAGTGCGTTTGGCAGCGTCTTTCAACTCTTCGGCCAACTTGTTTCTTCCTTCGCGAAGTTTGTCGATCTCCTTTTCAAGTTGGATTTTTCGGGCGTCTAAAAGAAGCAGTTTGTCAACGTCAGCTTTTGCCGGATCGGCCTGGCGATTGGCAATATTTTGTTTTACCCGGTCAGGGTTATCTCTAATAAATTTAATGTCTAACATAGTTTTATTATGTCATTGCGAGTGAAACGAAGCAATCTGCATGGGTTTTATAAGATCGCCACGTCGTTAACACTCCTCGCGATGACAACAAAAAACACGCAAAATCTGCGTGTTACGGCCCCTTATCAGGGAGTTGCCACCTTAACAATTTTCTTAATTTAGCTCGTAACGGGGCTCATCCGTCCGCCCATTTCCTGGCGGAAGCTTGTCTAGTGGAAAGCTAGACTCTAACGCTTCTATTTACCTGTACCACCACTTGGGTAGTCGTCCATAACAGTGTTTATATCACAAACCAATCTCCGAGGCAATTTCTCGCATAGCCGATAAGGCAATCCCGACGAACTTTTCGACTGGAATCCCCAACTTTTCGACGCACTGCTCAATATCTTCCCGCTTGGCTCCGGCAGCAAAACCCTTTTTGTTCCATTTGCGCATAACGGAGTCAACGGTAGTATCGGCTAATTTTTTGGTTGGTTGCATAAGCGTCGTGGCGACAATGAGACCGGTGAGTTCATCACAGCAAAAAAGTGACCATTCCATTAGTCCTTCGGGCTCAGGGAAACCAGTCTTTTGGGCATTATGGGATTGCAAGGCGCGAATAAGTTCGCTGTCAGTTTCACCGTGTTTTTTTAACCATTCAATGGTCAAAAGCGTATGCTTTTCAAGGTCCTCTTTGGTTTCTTCATAGTCGCTGTCGTGCAAAAGTCCTAAGATCCCCCATTTTTCGGCGTCACCGCCAAAATGCGTTGCCAGAGCCTGCATAACGGCCTCAACAGATAAACTATGGCGAACCAGGTTTTCGTTTTTAAGTTTTGCACGAACAAGTTTTAGGGTATCGTCTCTTGAAATTGACAACGGTGGCCCGTTTTTGGTGACTGTTTGTTTGACACTTTTGTTGCTGGACGATTCCTTTTCCGGCCGCAGAAGGGGGAAAGCTATGATCTCGCGGATACTTTCGGTATTGGTGAAAAGCATGGCCAGTCGGTCAATCCCGAATCCAATGCCACCAAGTGGCGGACACCCAAACTCCAAGGCTTCAATGAATTCTTCGTCGAGAGGCTGAGATTCTTCATCACCAGCGCGCATGTTTTTCTGCTCTACTTCGAAGCGTTGACGCTGGTCAAGCCCAGAGATCACCTCGCTCCAACCATCGAAGATTTCATCCCCACCCAAGAACCCGTTAAATCGTTCAACGAGTGATTCATCACTGCGGTGTTGGCGGGAAAGGGGGCTGACTTCGCGTGGGAGATCGATCACCCAGATTGGGCCCTCGAGAGTTGGAGCGACAATTTTGTCGAAAAGCAGATATAGCCCTTTGTTTTTTGTCCATTCTCCTGGGATTTCCACTTTGTGCGTTGAAAGCAATTCTTTGGCTTTTGAGTCGGTCGTTTTATCCCAATCAATTTGTAGAGCGGTTTTCAAAAGTTCTTTGACGGTTTTCTTGGGCCAGGGATTGCCGATTTCGATTTGTTTTTCTTTTACGGGAATAAGGGTAGTATGTAAAATCCCGGTCGCCAAAAACTTCATCATCGCCTCAACAAGATTCATCACGTCGTGGTAGTCAGCGTAGGCTTCGTACCATTCAAGCATGGTAAACTCCGGCTGGTGGGCGTGGTCCATCCCCTCATTCCGGAAGTTTCGGGCAATTTCAAAAACTTTTTCGTAGCCACCGACAATTAATCGTTTGAGATATAGCTCTGGGGCAACCCGGAGAAACATATCCTGGTCAAGCGCATTGAGATGGGTCACAAATGGTTTGGCATTGGTGCCGCCGTAGAGATTTTGAAGAACGGGTGTTTCCACCTCCTTGAAGTCTTTACTCCAAAGAAATTCGCGGATTTTTCGTTCTAGAAGCCAGCGGGTGTCCAAATTTTTTTTGACCTCGTCGTTAATGATAAGGTCAAGATATCTTTTTCGATATTTTTCTTCAGCATCTTTAAGTCCATACCACTGGCTTGGAAGCGGCCGGATTGATTTTGAAAGAAGCTCGAAGTTTTCAATGGAAATGGTTGTTTCCCCGGCTTCAGTGGTAATTACAATACCAACGACGCCTAAAAAATCGCCAATATCGAGAAGGTTAAGAAATTCATATTTTTCTTTTCCTAACGTGTCAATACGGAAAAGCAACTGAATTTTTCCGGTTTCGTCGGTAAGATCAGCAAAGGTGGCTTTGCCGTGTTGTCTCATTGAGATCAAGCGGCCGGCGGTTCTCACTTGTTTGCCAACTGAGTTTCTGGACTGTCCAATGGAGTTTTTTTTCTCGTATTTCGGCGGGTAAGCCGAAACGCCCAGTTCCTCAATTTTCTTGAGTTTGTCCAGTCGGGTTTGGCGAAGGTTGTCGATTGGTTCAGCCATCAATTGATTTTACATAGAACTGCCCCCTTAATCTAGTTTCCTTGAAATTCCGTGAAGATCCTAAGTTCTAAAAATTTCTAATATTGGAATCTTGCCTTCGTTAAAAAGAAGCTAGATTAAAGGGGTGTTAAGCGATTTCGACAATGGTGTAGATGACTTTTCCGGCCGGTGCCTCAACCTCAGTTTTGTCACCAACGGCGCGGCCCATCAGGGCTTGGCCCAAAGGTGAGTTACCCGAGATTTTTTTCTCAACCGGGTTGGCTTCCCAATCACCAACCACCGTAAAGGTGTGGTTTTTACCATTAACCGAAACGGTAACTTTTGAACCGACGTCTACTGATTTGTTCCCAGTAGTCGCTTTTTTAATTAAGGAGGCGTTTTTAAGGATCTCTTCAAGCTCTTCGATTCGTCCTTGTAGGAACTCCTGTTCTTGCTTTCCGGCAATGTAAGCGGAGTTTTCTGACAAATCACCGTCTTCACGTGCCTTTGACACTCGGTCAATGACCGCTGGGAATTTAACGTTTTTTAGCTCGTCAAGCTCTTTTTTGAGTTCCTCTTGACCTTCGATCGTGAGAAGAACAGTGTTTTTTTTCATTTTGAAATTTTTACCTCTAAAAAGAAAAAAACTTTCTGGCAGCCAGAAAGCTTGGTAATAAAGTCTTTCGAAGTAACAAGGGCAATTGTAGCATTTATTTAGGTTTTGTCAAGATCTTTAGGGATAATTTGGTCATTCTAGGCTCAGATACAGGCTATTCGCCCTCCAGGTTTTCCGGTACAATATGGGCATTGCCGCCATCGTCTAGTGGCCCAGGACGCCTGGTTCTCATCCAGAAAATCGCCGGTTCGAATCCGGCTGGCGGCACAAAAAGCAATATCTCCCCCTTGAAAGCTTCGTGAAAAATTCCTATTCTTAATGGGTGATCCACCGTTTCCTGCCTGCTTTTCTGGTTGTTTTGGCTTTGTTTGGGCTTGGCATCTTCAAAAATGACCTCTTTATTGCCTACCAGAAGTGGCATTATCGTGACTCTCCCATCATTAATGAAATCTCTTCCCAAGCCTATATTGATCGAGCTCTCATCTCTGATGGGGAATTTGAAGTTGGTGCTAAAACGGGCACTTTTGATAATAAGCCAGTTGAAATTCCCGGGACTTACCTTGCTGAGTTACTCCAAAACGAAGCAGCTGCAAGCACCAATGTCCTGGGGAATTCCATGGGTCCAAAGCGGATTGAGGTTGACCTCACAACCCAAAGGCTTTATGCCTATGATGGTCAAACAATAAAACATGTTTTTGCCATCAGTTCGGGACTTCCTTGGACGCCAACAGTTACTGGGGATTTCTATATTTGGGGAAAGGTGAAGGCACAACGAATGCGAGGGGGGTCGGTAGCAGACGGAACTTATTATGATCTTCCAAACGTTCCTTATGTCATGTATTTTTATAAAGGTTACTCGTTTCATGGGGCCTACTGGCATAATGATTTTGGACTACCTAGATCTCATGGTTGCGTTAACTTGAGCATAAATGATGCGAAAACGCTTTATTATTGGGCTTTTCCGGAGATGGGCCTAAGTCAAAACATTTGGTTTAATATTCCAAGAGAGGTCTCAACCAGAGTTATTGTTCACGGAACCACACCTACGAGGCTAAATTAGCCTTATCTTGACAACCAGTCAGAAGAAACAACGGGGACATAGGCTTGGAAGCCCTTTTGATCAGAAAACACCAAAACCGGCTGAAGATAAGGCTGGGGTGGGTAAGGATCAAGATAGGCCAGATAGATTCGTCGAATGGAGATATCGCTGGTTAATTGGTTTGGAACCGATGCAAAAATGGCATCCCCTTGTTGGAGAAGGGCAAAGGCCTGTTCGCTTTTGATGACCGGGTAGGTGGCCCAATTTTCAGTATCAATGGTGGTGTAGAAAAATCGACCGTCGAGAATTTGTTTCTTTGGATCAGAGGCACCCGAGACTAGAGCAGAAACCAGTCCCTGTTTTGGATCGGGATTCATAATCGGGTAGCCGTCAATTGGGGCCCGATTTAAGGTAATACTCATGGTTTCGGCACTCGAAAGAGAGGTCGCTGACACCATGGACCCAGCATCAAGGCGAAAGTAAACGGCAGAGGGAGTTCCGGTGACTAAATCATCTGGCAGTCCGCCAACGGTACTAAAAAAACTTTTGGTCGAGGCGATCGGTTGATCTTCAGAGGAAAAAATGCCGGCGGAAAAAATGGATTGGTCGGAAAGAAAATTGTAGGTTACCCGGAAGTTCCCGGTTACTTCATCAATATCCAAAACCCGAAGAGGATTGGTCGGATCGGTAAATCGCCAGGCGGTTTCAGAAGTTTTCTTGGGAATATCGGTAAATCCCATTTGAGAAGCTTTTCCGGTCATTTTCTGAAAAGACCCAAAAGTGGGTCCGGGGCGAATCATGTGAAAAACCTTCATGGTAAGGGGTAAAACTGGAAGACGGTTGTCGACAGTCTCAATTCGGTAAGTAATTCCCGAAGGCGTAGCTACGTTGTTTTGAGCAACGGGAAAAGGAAGTTTGCCAAAGGCAACGGTTGCTGGCGGGGGTGGTGGCGGGAACCATTCTTGCCAAAGAGCGTAGCCAAACCCAAAAAGAACCTTAGCAAAGATTCCGAAAACAAGAAAGACAACGCTAATGTTAATTAATTTTCGTGAGAGGTAGGCAGTTTGAGTTAGACTTGACATGGATAGCAACGAAATTATGGATGATTAATGATTAATTATCAATTGCTTGTGCTAGAATTTCATTATGACTGTACGCACGAGGTTTTCTCCGTCCCCGACTGGGACTCCAGAAAGTGTTCATCTGGGATTTGTTATTCGCGCCTTATGGGCTTATGCCTATGCCAAGAAAAGTGGCGGTCAGTTTGTCCTTCGACTTGAGGACACCGACCAAAAACGCTCTCGGGAAGACACGGAAAAAGCTATCTACTATACGCTTCATGAATTTGGAATTTTTTGGGATGAAGGGCCGGATGTTGGTGGGCCATATGGCCCCTATCGTCAATCGGAGAGATTGTCAAAATACCAGGCGGCAGCCCATGAATTAGTTTCTAAGGGATTTGCGTACTATGACTTTGACGCCAAAATCCGGGAGAAAGAGGAAGTCAAGGCCGCTTATGAATCCGAAGAGACGTTGGCTGAAGTGAAAACCAGGCCAGAAGCAAGAAACATGGATCCGGTTGAAGCGAAGAAAAGAGTTGATGCCGGTGAATCATTTGTTATCCGGGCAAAAATTCCTGAAAACCGTGTTTTTGAGTTTGATGACTGGATTTTAAAAAAGAAAGTCAAGTTTATGGCAAAGGAGGTTCCTGATCTGATTCTACTTAAATCGGATGGATTTCCGACCTATCATTTAGCCGTGGTTGTCGACGACTTGGACATGAAAATTTCTCACGTGTTCCGGGGCCAGGAGTGGATCTCAACCACACCGGTTCATTTATATGTTTATGAAGGACTTGGCCGGGAACGGCCAGAAATTGGCCACTTCACGGTCATTTTAGATCCACGGACGAAGAAAAAATTTAGCAAGCGTGATCTGACGGCTATGTTTGGCGTTCGGCCATGGATAGAAAAAGGGTATCTTCACGAAGCAATCCTGAATTATCTAATGCTTCTTGGTTGGGCTCCAAAAGACAATCGAGAATTGTTTACTTTGGATGAGTTTGTGGAAGCCTTTGACCGAGAAGGTATGCAAAAAGCTAATCCGACGTTTAACACGGAGAAACTGAATTGGTTTAATCAACAATATATTCGGGCCCTTGACGATGTCACTCTTGGCAAAAAAGTCCTCAAATTTACCAGAAGAAGTGACACGGATGTGGCCAAAGTTTTGCCGCTTGTCAAAGAACGAATGGTGACCTTGAAAGACTTTGACGATCTGACCAGCTATTTTTTCGAAACGCCTGATGCTAACCCGGGAATTTTGCCACAAGGAGCACCCGTAGAAGAAATTTTGGAACACGCCGCTTTGGTTTTGACCCTTGATTGGGACGGGAAAATCCTGGAAGAAAATGCTCGAAGGTTTTGTGCGGAAAGAAGCGTTAAGGTGGGTGACTATTTTCTGGTTCTTCGCGTTGCGGTAACCGGTGTCACTAAAACTCCCCCGTTTTGGGATGTGATTGAGATTCTTGGAATGGAGGAAACACTTGATCGAATTAAGAAATTAATCGCAAAGATAAAGCAAAAAGATTGATGTCTGCCCAAAAACAACAACGACCACAGCTTGATAGCGAGCTTCTCCGGCAGCGGCTTAAGCTTCGATCTATCTCGACAGAAAGAAAACTTCTCCAAAATCATCCGACGGCAGCCGGGTTTTTTGAAAAAATTGGTCTTCGGCCGGGACGGATTCGTGACCACACCACTAAAATGATCACCACTGGAGCGCTAGCGGGAACACTTCTTTTGGCAGCTCATCCATCTGCTACGGCCAGTAAATCACTGGCACCACAAAACAATAGTTTGCGAACGAATGCTGATTCGGAGGCAAATCCAAGGCAACTTGCCTTGGCTGATTTTTTAAAAGCCGCTCTTCCAAAACCAGACCAGTGGGATCTGACACGGGAGACAGAAAAACAAATCTCGGAAAAAATCAATGCGCTTTATGGGGTAAAGGCAACGGCGGAACTTGATGGCAATCGGTTAAATTTTCAATATGGTCGGATGGGGGCAGAACAGCACCTTCTCCGTTACCCGGGCGACAGTATCGCCGAGCGCCAGGAGTTACAAGACAAAGGAGTGGCGCCAGGACGTGGAGCCTGGGGTTATTTCGCACCAAGTCGAGAAATGATGACTCCGGAACTGTATGAAACTGAAAAGTGGTATGTGGCGGTGCAGACATTATATTTACCCAATTGGGCAATCAGACAGCCATATTTGAAAGATTGGTACAAGTATCGCCGGGTGGTGGTGGTTAATCCAGCCAACGGTAAAATGGTTGTCGCGGCGGTAGCAGATGCCGGACCCGCAAATTGGACGGGGAAACAATTTGGCGGATCACCAAAATTAATGGAGTATTTGGGAATTAATTATGGCAGGCAAAATCACCCGGTGGTACTTCTTTTCCTGGATGATCCTGAAAAATCAGTTCCTTTAGGGCCGGTAGAATATAATGTGGAAGAATACAAACGGCTGACAAAAAATCTTGCCTGACAAAATGAAAAAAGTTTTTTATGACCACCTGGTTTTAATTGAGGAAGTGATCACTGAACTTGATTTACACGAGCTTGATCCTGACGATCGTGAGGAACTTATTCGTTTAGCCGATGAAAATTTGCACCACCAAGTTATTGATTTGATTTTGAGAGAACTCCCAAAACCAAAACACGAATTTTTCCTTGATCACTTTCAGAAAGCACCTGATGATGAAAAACTGCTCACCTTTCTTAAACGGGAAATTAGTGACGAGATTGAAGAGAAAATAAAGATTGAAGCGGCCAGAGTGAAGAAGGAAATTCTAGCGGAGATTAGACGGGCCAAGAAGAAGTGATCACAGATCATAGTTTCAATTTAACTATTTATACACTCCCTGACGGTGAGCAATCGTCACCACAAAGATTTTTCTTCTCTTTAAGTCAATTAAATAAAGGATTCTGTATGGCCAGGCTCGGACTGAACGTAAAGATGCTAGCTCACCTGACAATTTTTTGCCTTCATCGGGAAATAATTCTAAGGAAGAGAATTTTTTATCAATTTTTCTTTGCTCCGATGTTGGAAGTCGATTGTATTGCTTCTGGGCAGGCGGAGTAACAATTATTTCCATCTACTTTTTTAATCTTAGCTGGGCCAGGGTCACGCCCTTTCCTTTCTTTGCAGCTTTCATCCCGGCGAGGATACTCTTTTTCAGGCCAGGAATAGAAAGGATTTCAGCAGTCTCTTCAATTGACGCTAATTCATCAGCGCTTACCAACATTGCCTTCGGCTGACCATTCACGGTGATGGTGACTCGAGACAACCCATTATTGATTTTAGCCACAAGGTCAGGAAGCATGGCCCGAGCAGCTGAGATTGAAAAAACACTAGTCATAAGTGTTAATGTACACAAGTTTGTACAGATTGTCAAATTTTCTAGTCCTTGATAAATTCCTGAAAGAACTTCTTGGTAGCGGGCCAGATTTTTTTAGCAGAAATAGCTTCCTCTCGTGTCAACCAAAAAATTTCGGCGATCTCGTTTTCTTGGAGAGTAAAGTTATCGCTATCGAGAGTAACGGCATACCAAGTGTTGCGTATCTCCGGCTGATTCGGTTATCTTTTTTACTGAGGTTACTGTCACGCCTAACTCTTCACTAACCTCCCGACGGATAGCATCGTTAGTCGTCTCCCCTTCTTCGACCCGACCGGATGGGGGCTGGAGAAAGCCGGTAAATTTGCCATAGTCAGTTAGAGTACGCTCAAATAAATACTCTTTTTTTCCATCCTCGCGGATGCGAAAAACAATGGCGACGACACAAGGTTTCATGCTCCACTATTATATGGAATATTTTGGTAAAATAAGAACCTGCGACAAGCGCAGAACCTTGCGCTCCTCACCACTTCATGGTTCCGGGGCTAGAGGCTAATCGTGCGGGATCATCTCTTTTGCAAAGCAAAAATAGCAAAATTGAAGATTTTGCGTCAAGGCAGGGTCGAGCAGTGCTCGACAAAAATTGCGGGATCATCTAACGGTAGGATAGTAGACTCTGAATCTATTCATCATGGTTCGAATCCATGTCCCGCAGCACAGAGTTTTTAGGCACGAATTTTAATTAGACTAGCACAATATTTAAAAAAAAAAAAAAAACTATCAGCTTTTCCAAGAAGTTTCTGCTGGAGGAGTACCGGTAATTATTGAGAATGGTCAAGCGAAATTTGTGGCAATTGACCGGACTGTCGTGAAAGATACGTCACTGCCAAAAGGGCATCAGGAACCCAACGAAAGCTTGCAAGACACAGCAATAAGGGAGGTTCGGGAAGAAACTGGATTAGAGGCTAAGCCCGTGGAATATCTTGGTAAATTTACCTACCGGACAAAATCTGATCAAAAACAGAGAAAAGCCTTTGTCACAGTCCATTGGTTTTTAATGTTAGCTGAACCAGGACAGGAGACAAAAACTGGTAATGAAACAAAATTGGTCAGGATTTTGCCAATGGACACAGATCTAAACATCCTTTCCTATCCTAATCATCGAATGTTTGTCGAGAGAGCAAGAAAGAAAATAAAGAAGTATCTTCCAAAGTAAGAGGAAAAATCGTTTGACTCATGGATAGTTATAGTTGCTGTTATACCTATTCCGAACATAGTTCCAAGTTGCTAGCACCAGTTTTTTGGGTTCGGACTTTTGATAGAATCAACTTATGTTTCGAAATTATTTTGCAGAAATTTGGGAACTTCACCCCAGAATTCTAAACGGAGTTCTGTATAGAGATATTACTAATTTAGGCTATGCGGATTTAGTATCCAGTCCGGTTCCCGGTGAGTACTTCAATTACGCTATCCCCATAGGAACTGACCCCTCTCAATTGAATATTTCTGATCTCAAACAGAGGTTTGCAGCAATTAAAGAAAAGGTGTGTATTTATCTTTTAGAAGAGCACCTGCAAAGCGGCTTTGTTGAATATTTAATCCGGCAGGGTTTTAAGTTCGAAGGTAGGGATTCTTGGATGGGATATGACAAAAATACTTACCGGGACAGCAATATTAGTTCAACGGTGGTTGAAGTCACTTCAGACATGTTCGTCGATTATAAATTCGTCTCGGAATCGGTATTTTCTGACTTTCCGGGTAACGAAACGTATATTGAGATTTGCAGAAGAAGCTTAGAAGGGGTAAATAGTATATATCCCGATTTAAAATCGGAATTATATTTAATTTATGATGAGGATAAACCAGCCGCGAACGGTGGTATGTTCTATTCAAAAGAGCAAAACTTTGCATATTTACACGATGCTGGGACACTAGAACAATATCGCGGAAGGGGTTATCAATCCAGCCTGATTAAGTATAGAGTAAATAAAGCGGTGGGGTTGGGAATTGACAGAATTTTTTCATCGGTTGATCATGGGGGAAAATCCTGGAGCAATACAATAAAATGTGGCTTAAATAACATGCATACAGGGATGATGTTTTTGGGCATGGAGTAAGCGTTCTGAAAATCTGGTTTTTAGAGAACTCGAGTCCCGAAGCAAAATCTTATGAATACGAAATTCGCTGATCAAGCTAAGAAAACGATTGGGGAAGTTTATTTTTTAAATATTGCCTCGGTAACGACGACTGGGAAAGCGTGGAATACACCGGTGTATTTTTCTTTTGACAAAAAATACAACTTCTATTGGTATTCCCCCATGAATGCACAGCATTCGGAAAACATTCGCTTTAAACCACAGGTATTTATAACAGTTTATCAGACGGCTGAAACGGGTGTCGGGGTATATATTGAAGCGAAGGCGAGGGAGTTAGAAAACCAAAAGGAAATTGAAGAAGCTATGTCTGTATTTGACCGAAAATATTATTCTTTGCCAAATAAGAATGTGGAGGATTTTCTGGGAGACTCTCCTGTTAGGTTTTATAAAGCGACGCCAATTAAAACATGGGTTTCTTCCCCAGAAACTGCCAGTAAATTTAATGAACTCTGGGTCGACAAACGAGTGGAAATTAAACTCTCTTGACTTGACAAGGAGACTGTTTATCCGGTCAATCACCTGAACGCCGGAGGTGAATTTTGGCTCGTTGTTGTGAATGATCTTAATCGACTCGTCCCAAAAGTTTACCGAATTAAGGCTCTAATCTGAGGAGGAATGTTAGCGGAGTTCCGAGACAATCCTCTCGCCAATGTCTGCTTTCCAATTTGCGTGAAGATGCTCGTCCGGAAAATGTGTTTTTTTCCACATAAAGGCTTCTGATGGGTAAATGGTAGACCAATCGACAAGATTTGCCCCAATCTTTTTTAATTCTCCCTGGATGACGAGAATATTTTGTTTTATTTTTTTTGTAAAGAGCTGCCCCCAATATTTTTCTCCTGATTGGTAATCTACCGGAGTAATATACATCAAGGTTTTATTACTACAACTTTTTCTCATTCTCGAGATATTAGTGAGGGCTTCAACTTTTTTATTCCTTGGGGATAGATCGTATAAGTAATCATAGTTGAAGGCAATTTTAATGAGCTCATCTAATTGATTGTTTTTTTCAAAATCATAAAAATCTTGCATGGTGCCTACTCTTTTACCATTGCGAATTATCGGTGTGGACCGGAATTCTTCAGAACTAAAGGTCTCTAGTTTGAAAAATTTGAAAATTGCCAGGGGTTTCCAAAAAGCTCTAAACCAGCGATTGTTATAGTTATCTAAGAATAGTTTTTCTTTTTCATACTGATACTCCGGTCGTTTTTCCCAGGCTTCGGAAAACGATCGTAAATTGATTTCGATAATTACGGTTGGACAGCTTTCACCCGTTGGGAGCTTTGAAACATAGTTTTGAAAAATGTCACTGTGATAGGCGGAATGAACTACTGATGCTACCCGTTTGCCGTTCATATTTGCGCTTATAAAATCTGGAACGGTTCTTTTATCTAACTCATCTTGAGCAAAAAAACTGACACTGTCGCCAAAGAAAAAAATATTTTTCCCTAGTTGAACATCGTTTTTAAAATTAATTACTTCTACGGGGACGTCTGTCCAATAAAAATTTTTATAAATCTTTACCGTAATCAATTGCAACGAAACCAGCAGAGTTATAAATATTGTGGCTTTAATGAAGAATTTTTTCATTTATTAGAAACTTTCTTTCAAAACTGAAAATATATAAAAGGAATTTTATTGATGACTCCAAAATTTAGAATTGAAATTATTGCAATAAGATAAATTGCCCACCTAATGAGTAGCGGCTTATTTTTTAAATTCCATTGGTTTCCAAACCAAGATGACCCTGCCTCCATTATCATTAGAAGAATTATTAAGGCGAGGGCGAGTAAAATTTCTAATTCGCTTTTTTCATAATTTAGATGCCAGAAGAGAAGATAGGTTTTATCCGGTGTTCCGTGACCCGTGAGATATTGCGGTAAATAGGCAGTTACGTACTGTAGATAGCCACCTAGTCCATAGGATAAGTGGGTAATCACGTAAATTGCTTGAGAAAGATTATTGGCCCGGAAGAAAATCCAGGCAAAACTAACAAGTACAAAAGTTAACACCGGAGAAATAAACTGAAACGCTCTTGTTGTAGAAATTCTCAAGCCTTTGAGAACGGCAAAGAGAAGATAATAACCTCCGTGAAGCAGGCCCCAGATTAAAAAAGTCCAGTTTGCTCCGTGCCAAAGACCGGAGAGTCCAAAGACAATCAGGATATTTCTAATCCAGGTGGTTTTTTTGACCCGGCTACCACCCAAGGGAAAATAGACGTAATCCCGGAACCAGGTAGAAAGTGAGATGTGCCAACGACTCCAAAAATCTCCAATGGAGGTAGCGAGATAAGGACTATTGAAGTTTTTCATAAGCTTGATGCCCATTACTTGAGCGGCTCCAATTGCGATATCTGAATAGCCGGAAAAGTCGCAAAAAATTTGAAAAGCAAAGAATAATGTCGCGACGATTAGAGTTGGTCCGGTATAGTCATACGGCCAATTGAAAACCTGATTGGCGAAAACAGCCATCCGGTCGGCGATGACGACTTTTTTGAAAAGTCCCCAGAGCATAAGCCTCAATCCCGCAACGACCCGGTCATAGTCAAACTGATGTTTCTCTTTAAATTGGTGAATGAGATTTTGCGGCCGCTCAATAGGACCGGCAACAAGCTGTGGGTAGAACATTACGTATAAAGCGTAAACAAGGAGACTTTTTTCCGGCGGTTGTTTACCACGATAAACCTCAATGGTGTAACTCATTGCCTGAAAGGTGTGGAAAGAGAGACCTATCGGCAGGATGATTTTTAGAAACGGGACAGGGTACTGAAGATCGAGAAAAGCGGCAATCGATGAAATATTGGCATTAAAGAAATGGAAATATTTAAAAACTCCCAAAAGGGCTAGATTAGCAACCAGACTTAGAAGTAG
>CAYPLU010000001.1:41582-41830 GCA_964411775.1 uncultured Gammaproteobacteria bacterium
AAATCGATTAAGATAAGAAAGGCGAGGATTAAGACGTACTGAGGAATAAAGGCCATGTAGAAAATGACACTAGCCGATAGTAACCATAGGTTTCTTAACTTTCCGTGGAGCAAAAAATAGCCGGCGGTAAAGACCGGAAAAAAAATAATAAAGTTCAAGGAATTAAATAGCATTTTTAAAGGTCTGTTCACAATTTTACCAAAATTTTTCGGTTTCTTAGGGGACTTTTTAATATATAACTGGCATAG
>CAYPLU010000002.1:0-33734 GCA_964411775.1 uncultured Gammaproteobacteria bacterium
CTCCTCACTCTCTAACATAAAACGTGTGAATATAGATTCTGCCTTTAAACTTTTTGACATCCGCGGCCCTTACCCTGAGGTTGTAAACGAGCGGCTTGCCTTTCTGGTCGGGAAAATTCTTGCCACCTGGAAAAAGCCCAAAAAGGTTTTAATCGCTAATGATAACCGTACTAGTTCCCCTATTCTCAAAGAATTTCTAATTGACGGCTTTACCAATAGCGAGGTTGAGGTCAAAGATCTTGGCCTTTGCTCTGTCCCCCGTTTCTACTTTTCCGTGGCTACGACTAATGCCGATCTGGGTGTCATGATCACCGCTTCCCACAGCGCCCTAACTGAAAACGGCTTTAAAATTGTTGGTGCTAACGGTTTACCCTTTGACGAAGCTGAAATTAAAGAACTTAAAGACCTCGTCACCAAAACTCAAACTATCCCGGTAGTAACCCAAAAGGGGACTATTCAAAAGATTGACACCACCAAAGACTATGTCGACCGACTTTTATTGCTCACCTCAAACAATAATTTTTCCGGCAGAGTCAGTATCGACTACAACCAAAGCTCCGCCAAAGACGTCATCCAAAAAGTTCTTGCGGCCAAAAAAATAGCAGCCCTTGAGGTGACTAACCCTACTTCCGGCAACCCCCTAGACCCCTCCGTTCGTCAAGCCCTTTCCGATCACGTGATAAAAAATGAGACCGCTTGTGGTCTTATTTGGGATAGCGACGGTGACCGGGTAATCTTTGTTGATAGGCGAGGCGAAATAATTTCTCTTTCATTTGTCCTTGGACTCCTCGCCCGCCAGACAATTAATCTTAACCCCGCCAAAAAAGTGGTTGTCGATGTTCGAGCCGGACTTGTTGTTCGGGATTTAGTCAAAGAGGCCGGAGGACAGCTAGAGGTAGTTCCGGCCTGGTCGCAGTTCATCAAGTTCGCCATGAATGACGATCGAAACATTTGCTTTGGTGGTGAAACTTCTGGCCACTTTATCTTTTCTGACTTTGACATGATTGACGATGGTCTATTGGCCTCCATTCGCTTTCTTGACCTGGTCAATAAACCCGGGTTTGATCTTGAGCTACTTCGTCTCAAGAAAAAATATTTTGAACTCCCGGAGATCAATTTTCCTTGTTCAAAAGAAAATGCCGCTCTTGTTCTAAATCAGCTGGCCAACTATTATAGAAAGATAGGGTTTTTCGTTTCCGTCAAAGATGGTGTTACAGTGTTCGGATTTGATTGGAAAATTAACATCCGTCAAAGTGCCACCGAACCCTTACTAAGACTAAATCTCGAAGCCAAAAGTGCGCTAACCGCACAAAAAATTCTTAACGAGATTGATAAGTTTCTTTAGAAACTGCCCGAAATGACTAATAAAATCGTCGTCTGGTTTGAGGACATTGATAAAAATGATGTCGCTATTGTTGGTGGCAAGGGAGCTAACCTTGGCGAAATGACTAGTTTCGGCATGCCCATTCCCCCCGGCTTCATTGTTACTGCGGCCGCTTATCGCGCCTTCATCGACGAAAACAAGCTCAAAGAAAAAATCCGGGTCGTTTTGGATCATCTAAATGTCAACGATCCGGTTCAACTCCAAAAAGCCTCCGCCGAAATTAAAAGACTCATTATCCGTTCTCCCATTCCCGTCGAAATCAGCCGGGAGATCATGTCTTCATACTCCCAACTTTCTAAAAAATTGAAGCGCTCAACCAACCGCATGACCCGTTTATTGTCCTCTGTTCATCACCCCGATGTGTCAGTTGCAGTAAGAAGTAGCGCCACCAGCGAGGATTCAAAAGATGCTTCCTTTGCCGGCCAAAACGAAACTTTTCTAAACATTAAAGGAGATGCTAACGTTGCCGAAGCCGTCCGCCGTTGTTGGGCCTCCCTTTTTGAAGCCCGCTCCATTTTCTACCGCAAAGAACAACACTTCGACCATTTTTCGTCATACATTGCTGTCGTCGTTCAAGCGATGGTCCAGTCAGATGTTTCCGGCATCATGTTTTCCATTGATCCGGTAACTAACAACAAAGCCCGGATCGTCATAGAAACTATCTGGGGTCTTGGCGAGTATATCGTCCAGGGTAAAGTCACCCCGGATCACTATGAGGTTAACAAAAGCGACTTAATGATTACCGACCGCAAATTTGTCCCTCAAAAAATCATGTTGTCCCGCGATAAAAACGGCACTACGAAAGAACTTTCCGTTCCAAAATCAAAAATTGCCGCCCGCAAGCTCCCTGACCAGCAAATTATCCAGTTAGCCTCCCTAAGTCAAAAGCTGGAAAAACACTACTATTTTCCTCAAGACAGTGAGTTCGCTATCTCAGGCAAAGACATTTACCTTGTTCAAACGCGCCCCATAACCACAACACGAACCTCTGACCCCCATAAAACACCTGAGTTTATCGCCGTTGCCCAAAAAAGCGAAAGCGTGATGGAACTTCTCGTTGTTGGCGCGCCGGCTAGTCCCGGTATCCAAACCGGCCCGGTTAAAATTCTCAAAAGTGCTAAGGAAATTGACCGCATTTTGCCTGGTGATATTCTTGTTGCCGAGCAAACCAACCCCGACTACGTCCCGGCTATGAAAAAAGCCTCAGCGATCGTAACTGACAAGGGTGGTCGAACCAGTCACGCGGCTATTGTCTCCCGGGAACTTGGCATTCCCTGCATTGTTGGTACTGACAATGCCACCCGCAAGCTAAAAGACGGTCAGGTGGTTACAATCGATGGCTCTCAAGGCAAAGTTTTCCTGGGTGCCCCCAAAATTGACAAAAAGTTTGAAGTAGCGTTGGAAGTGCAGCTTGAAAAAGAACAAATTCGCGGTTCTGCGTTGGCAGAACCGAAAAAAACCGCCACCAAAGTCTACGTAAATCTGGCCGAGCCAGAAAAGGCAGCCCAAATTGCTGCTCAAAATTGTGACGGCGTTGGTCTTTTACGCGCTGAGTTTATGTTGGCCGGCATCGGCATTCACCCAAAAAAGATTATCGAAGAGCGGAAACAGCGCGTCTATATTGACACGCTTGCCAACCAAATCGAAACCTTCGCCAAAGCCTTCTATCCTCGTCCGGTAGTCTACCGAGCTACCGATTTCAAAACCAATGAATATCGCAGCCTCCGGGGCGGGGACAAATATGAACTTCACGAGGAAAACCCCATGATTGGCTATCGGGGCGCTTTTCGTTATGTAACAGACCCCGATGTGTTTGCCATGGAAATTGCCGCCTTAAAACGGGTTCGGGAAGAAAAAGGTTTCAATAACCTCTGGCTCATGATTCCCTTTTGCCGCACCGTTTCAGAACTTGAAAAGGTCAAAGGGTTGCTCTCAAAATTCGGTCTCCGCCGCAGCGAAACTTTCAAACTGTGGCTCATGTGTGAGATCCCTAGTAACGTCATTCTCTTAGACAAGTTTCTTGAGACGGGAATTGACGGTATTTCTGTTGGATCAAACGACCTAACCATGCTTACCCTTGGCGTTGACCGGGACAACGAGACCGTCGCTAGTGAATATGACGAGCGAAACGAAGCCGTCATGTGGAGTTTTGAGCGCATCATCAAAATCTGTAAAAAATATGGCGTCACTTGTTCCATGTGCGGCCAGGCACCAAGTGATTATCCAGATCTAACAGAAAAGCTGGTTGAGATGGGAATTACCTCCGTCTCAGTCAACCCCGATGTCATCAATCGCACCCGAGAAATTGTCTACGAAGCGGAAAAGAAACTGACCTCAAAATAACGGCTTCTCTAGAAGTCTAATCTTTCTTCTGGTCTCGCAAATAATACTTACCCCCGCGCATCGGATAAATTAAATCAGTATCCACCTCCTTTTGGTCTAAGAGAATGTGCCGAAGAACAGTTGGTGCCGTTTTAAGGGCCACTTGTAAAAGTCCCTCTGATTTCATTCGCCGCAGCGAGTATACATACTCCGGATCCTGAAAATAAGCAAAATCCACCCCGCGAGCTACCAATCGTCTCTGAAAATCAACATCCTCAAGAAAAGACATTTTTTCATCAAACCCACCAACGGCGTTAAATGCTTTATCGTGGGCAAATAGACATGCTCCAAACGACATTGGTTGTCCTAAAAGTGCCGCCTGGCGGAAAACATAATTCAAAATTGTAAAAACGACTTTATCTTTCGTTTCCTCCGATCCGGCCACAAACGCTACCGACCCCGCTTTGGCCTCGGTGTTCATGATGTGATAGTGCACCCCTTCGAGAAAAATCTTTGATATACGAACGTCAGCGTCAAAGAAGATGAAATATTCCCCTGATGTTTTCTTTGCTCCAAAGTTTCGCTGTGCCGACACACCCCCTTTTTCGGCCAAAAGATATTTAATCTGTGGGTTCTTCTTTGAAAAACTCTCAACAATTTTTTTCAATCCATCTTTTGAGTTTGGTGAGTCAACTACCGTGCAGGAAAAGTTTATAAATGTCTGGTTTAACAGGTCGGTCAAAATTCCCGCAATCACGCTCTCTTCGTTAAGAGCGGGAATTATAATCGAAAAAAACGGCTTCCCGGTCCTAAAGAAATTCAACATTACTTTATTCTACATGATTTTCTGGGTGAAGAAGAACCACAAACTCTCCCATTGGCTTCAAAAATTTTTCCTTTGTCTCCGAAATTTTTCCCCGCCAAACCTCCTCATGCATTTTTGTCAGTTCCCGCGCAATAACAATCTTTGCGTCACCAAAGGCTTTTTTTACAGCTTCCAAATCTCGTATCAATTTGTAAGGCGATGAGTAAAAAATTATCGTCGCGGGGATTAATGTCGTTGCGGTTTTCAATCCAAAAAACAATTTCTCCCGATGGGAAACTCTCTCTGGCGGGAAGCCGACAAAGATAAATTTATCCGGTGGTAGTCCCGAAACGGTGAGTGCCGTTACAACAGCCGAGGTACCAGGAATTGCTTCAACTTTGACACCGTGTTCAATTGCCGTTCGAACGAGTTTATACCCGGGATCAGAGATGAGGGGAGTTCCGGCATCAGAAACCAGAGCCACGTTTCGGTTTGCCAAAAGGTGTGATAAAACCTCGAGCGTTTTCCCGGCTTCCACTTCATCATAAAACGGCACCAATTTCTTTCCGGTAACGTTGTGTTTTTGGAGAAGGTTTGCGGTGTGTCTTGTATCCTCGCAAAGAATTATCTCAGCTTCAGACAAAATTCTAATCGCTCGAAGAGTAATGTCCTCAAGATTTCCGATTGGGGTTGAGACCAGGTAAAGCATAAACAAAATTAACCAGAGCTGTCTTTAAATGTGCTCTGGTTTCAGAATCAGACAGGGCATGCCACACACCCGGAAGAACCGAAGCAACAACAATGATTATAATTATTGGTAAAAGATATTTATCTGCGCTTGGAATCATCCGTCCCAAAAAATACCCTCCCAATGTTAATCCCGCGCCCCAAACCAGACCACCAAAAACATTATACGAAAGAAATTGTCGATAAGTCATATCTGCCGCCCCGGCGACAATCGGCGCAAAAGTACGTACCGCCGGTATAAATCTCGCCAAAAAAATTGTTTTGCCGCCATGTTTTTCGTAAAATTTATGGGCCTCAACTAAATACTTTTTCTTGAAAAGGCGTGAATCTTCTTTTACAACAAACAACTTCTTTCCCACTTTTTTCCCAAACCAATAACCAACACTGTCGCCAAGGATTGCTGCCGTAGCCATAAGAAATGTCAAAATGGCAATGTTAAAAAAACCTTGTGAAGCTAAAAAACCGGCCGTGAATAAAAGACTGTCGCCGGGAAGAAAAAAACCAAAAAAAAGTCCCGATTCAGCAAAAATAATCGCTGTTAACAAAACATACCCGGCCGTTGGTCCAAAAGCATAAATCAACTCCGTAAGGTTAAAGTGCATGACTTGAAGTATAACAAACCCGGTATCACCGTAAAAGGAGAAGGAGTATACTCGCCATAAATTCATGACTCCACACGAAACAGTTTTTGAAGGAATTTTTTTCCGATCGCCGTACGAAATTTTCAGGGCATTCAAGAAGGCTATTTCAGTGACTAAACATCCTCCTGAGGCAATTACTCCGCCTGATCTATCCAGAAACATGAATCTCAGTAGCCACGTTCAAACGGACACTAAACCAGTAAACACAAACAATAAACAATGATATACTTCAAAAGTTAATTATTTTAATATGCTTATGGCCGTAAAAGGAGCAGGATTAGATAACCCCCACGAACCCCAAATACCGTTAACAATTATTCCCGGCCTGCAAAATGAACTTTTTGATGTGGATGCCGCCCTTGTAGAAACACCAAATCCAGACAGGCAACCAAGACTTCCTGGACTTTGCGACGGTCTACTAAGCTTGTTTACACCCGACGGGGAAATCGAAACCGCTTTTCCCGACTCCCATCAACGGACTTTTATTACCCATGGAGCCGCAACCGCTCCTCATGGAAGCTAGAAGAGGTTAAATATATTTCCGGATTAGGGCGACCATTTTGCCTTGTACCTGAACATCGGTAGCGTAGATCGGCTGCATTTTTGCATTAGCCGGCACCAGTTTCACCCGGTTTGCTTCGCGATAAATTCTTTTAAGAGTCGCAAGCCCACTATCAATTAAGGCTACCACAATGTCTCCGTCATGGATCTGCTCATCTTTAACCAAAACCACATAATCTCCCGGCTGGATGTTATCCTCAATCATCGAGTTGCCCTTCACCTGAAGAACAAACGCCGTCTTGTTTTTCGGCACCAAATTAGCCGCCACCTTAAAAGTGGCGTTTGGATCGTCATAAGCTGTCAAGGGCTGGCCGGCATGAATGTATCCTAACAACGGCAAATCCATCTCAATGACCGGATCAAGATCAACTTTCATCCCCTCCAACTCCTGAACCACCGTAATTCCCCGAACTTCATTGTCGCTTTTTTTAATGACGCCTTTTTTTTCTAAGATTCGCAGGTGTTCATGAATGGTCGCCGGAGAGGACAATCCCATTGCTTTGGCAATCTCCATAAGCGTTGGAGAATATCCATACTTCTTGATAAAATTCTGGATGAATTCCAAAATTTGTCGCTGGCGTTTATAGAGAACAACTGGCATAATTAACCCCTAAGATAGACGAAAAAAACACCCATGTCAACTGAACAAAAATAGAAAAAACTATATCAAATGACCTTCAAGCTACATTCCGATTTCCAAGCCAAGGGAGACCAGCCAAAAGCCATCGAGGCTTTGGTCAAGGGGATTAGCTCAGGCAAACAAAGCCAGGTTCTTCTTGGAGTAACCGGAAGCGGCAAAACCTTTACGGTTGCTAAAGTCATCGAGAAGATCCAAAAACCAACCCTGGTTATTGCCCATAACAAAACTTTGGCCGCCCAGCTTTACCAAGAGTTTCGTGATTTCTTTCCCGAAAACGCCGTCAGCTATTTTGTCTCCTATTATGATTACTATCAGCCTGAAGCTTACATCCCCCAAAGTGACACCTACATCGAGAAAGAAACCG
Organism: uncultured Gammaproteobacteria bacterium; assembly: GCA_964411775.1. Lineage (GTDB taxonomy): Bacteria > Patescibacteriota > Microgenomatia > JAMCZE01 > JAMCZE01 > CAYPLU01. The sequence continues at coordinate 7,465 of CAYPLU010000002.1, forward strand.
AGATTAATGAAGAAATCGACAAGCTTCGTTTGCAGGCAACCACGAATCTCCTGACCCGAAAGGATGTCATCGTCGTTGCCTCAGTTTCCTGCATCTACGGTCTTGGTGACCCGACCGAATACGGTAAGTTTATTCTCGAAATTAGCAAAGGTGGCCCTCTAACCCGTCGACAAATTATGGAGCGTTTAGTTGAGTTACAGTACGCCAGAAGCGATTTTGGCTTTCACCGAGGCACCTTTCGGGCCAAGGGTGAAATAATCGATCTCTTTCCGGCCTATGAAGACTTTGGTATTCGTTTGGAATTAACAACCAGTGACCAGGTTGGTAAAATATCAAAGATTGACAGTTTAACCGGTGCTGTTTTAGAAGTAGTTGACCGTTACGTTGCTTTTCCGGCGAAACACTATATGACTGACCCAGGCAACTACGCCTCTGTTTTTGCCCAAATCAGAAACGACTTGGACCAGCGTGTTAAAGAGTTGAAATCAGCAGGCAAAGAATTGGAAGCTCACCGTCTCAATCAACGGGTCAACTACGACCTTGAGATGCTTGCTGAGCTCGGCTATGTGAACGGCGTTGAGAACTATTCAAGATATTTTGACAAGCGCCAGCCAGGTCAGCCTCCTTTTACATTAATTGATTACTTGGGCAACGACTACCTCATGGTAATTGACGAATCCCACATGACTATTCCCCAAATTAGGGGCATGTATAACGGCGACCGGAGCCGTAAAGAAACCTTAATTGACTTTGGGTTTAGGCTTCCGGCAGCTCTTGACAATCGGCCGCTCCGGTTTGATGAATTTGAACGACGTCGTAAGCAAACCATCTTTGTCTCCGCTACACCGGCAGACTGGGAACGAAGCCAGGCTGAAGGCGTTGTGGTCGAGCAACTTATTCGTCCGACAGGAATCGTTGACCCTGTCGTTAGTGTTAGACCCACTAAGGGCCAGGTCCAAGACCTCATCAGCGAAATTAAAATCCGCATCGCTAAAGGCCAGCGTGTTTTAGTAACCACCTTGACCAAAAGGATGTCCGAAGAGTTGACGGAGTATCTAGAAGATACTTTAGTTGACAATAAACCTCTTAAGGTCGCCTATCTTCACAGTGATGTCCAAACGCTTGAAAGAAGCTCCATCCTTAAAAAGCTTCGACTGGGTGAACACGATGTTTTGGTCGGAATTAACCTGTTGCGAGAGGGGCTTGATCTTCCTGAGGTGGGTCTGGTCGCCATTTTAGACGCTGACAAAGAAGGTTTCCTCCGTTCTGAAGTCTCTCTCGTTCAAACCATGGGCCGTGCAGCCCGAAACACTGACTCTGAAGTCATCCTCTATGCCGACACTGTTACTGATTCCATGGAACGAGCCATGGGCGAGGTTCGTCGCCGTCGCGAAATTCAGCTTAAGTGGAATAAAGATCACCATATTTCCCCCCAAACCATCCGCAAACCAATCAGGGGTGATGTCATTGCCGGTGTCGTTGCCGGTCAGGCAGCCAAAAGGCGAGCAGCCAGCTATAGCGTTCTTCTTGACCACGAAATTGCTGATATGGACGTTAGTGAGCTCCTTCCAGAACAAAAAACTGAACTAAAAAAAGTTCTCGAGCGCCGGATGAAAGAAGCCGCTAGAATCCTGGACTTTGAGGGCGCCACCTTCTACCGCGACTACCTCAAGAAGCTTAATTAATATTCGTTAGGTATTAGATATTGTATTTCGTCTTTTCTTCGTGTTACCTTGATAGTCATGTTACAATACCTGTGGTTCACAAGAAGTGGATCCCGCTGGCAAGGCGGTTTTTTGCGTGCTTAAGAAGAAAAAATGATTGACAAAATAACAATTCGAGGTGCTCGGGAACACAATTTAAAAAACGTCGATCTCGAGATCCCAAAAAACAAGCTGGTCGTCTTTACCGGCGTGTCAGGAAGTGGCAAAAGTTCTATGGCCTTTGACACAATTTATGCCGAGGGACAACGCCGTTATGTCGAATCTCTAAGTTCTTATGCCAGACAATTCTTGGGTATCATGGACAAACCTGATTTAGACTATATTGACGGCCTATCACCCGCCATTTCCATTGACCAAAAAACCACCTCTCATAATCCTCGGTCAACCGTGGGGACGATTACCGAGATTTATGACTATTTACGACTTTTGTTTGCCCGGATCGGTCACCCTCACTGTCCTAACTGTGGTCGTGAGATTGCTCACCTTTCTTTGGATCAAATCATTGACCAAGTCAGTGTCATTGCGAGCACACGAAGTGAGCGTGGCAATCCCAAGCAAAAAAGATTTTTGATCTTTGCTCCCTTAGTTAAAGAACGAAAAGGGGAGTACACCAAGCTTTTTGATTCCTTAAGAGCCAAGGGGATTACCCGTACCCGTATTGATGGCCAAATTTTTGGCATCGATGATGACATTGGTCTCATTAAAACCAACAAACATAGCATTGAAGCGGTGGTAGACAGGCTATCACTCGATCCTAAAAACCTTGACCAGAATCGTCTTCGTGAAGCTCTTGAAGAGGCCCTACGTTTAGCCGATGGGGAAGTGATCGTTAGTGAAGTTTTGGATTCAAGTCTCGAGTTTCCCGATCGACCGACCAAAATGGAGGACCACCTCTTTTCGGAAAAATTCGCTTGCCCTGTTTGCAATATTAGTATCTCTGAAATCGAACCCCGCATCTTTTCTTTCAATTCGCCCCAAGGGGCTTGCCCCACCTGCACGGGTTTAGGCTATCTTTTAAAAGTTGACCCCGAGTTAGTCGTTAATCCTGATCTTTCGATCATGGAGGGAGGAATCCTGCCTCTGGGGAATGAGGTTGAGCACGACACTTGGTTTATGAGAATGATTCGGGCCCTTGCCAACAAACATGGTTTCTCTGCCAGTATCCCAATTAAAAAATTATCAAAAGAGCACTTAAACGTGGTTCTCTATGGCTCAGGCGCCGAGGAAATCTATGTCCAAGGAACCAACCGTCAGGGGAAAATGACCGGTTTCTACGAAAAATACGAGGGTGTTATTCCCCGAATTGAACGGTTGCACAAAGAAACCGAATCTGACTGGCGCCGGGCCGATACCGAAAAATACATGCGTAACGAAGTTTGTCCCAGCTGCCTTGGGGCTCGTCTGAAACCAGAGGCTTTGGGAGTAACCATCAACAAAGAGAACATCAGTGAAATTTCCCGTAAAAGCGTCGCTGATTCCTTAAGCTTCTTAAGTAACTTAAGTGACTTAAGTTTGAGAGAATCTCAAATTGCCACTTCAATTCTCAAGGAATTGGTAGCTAGACTAAAATTCTTAATCGACGTTGGTCTAGACTACCTGACTCTTGAACGTCCCGCTAATACTCTTGCCGGTGGAGAAGCCCAACGAATTCGTCTGGCCAGTCAAATTGGCTCCGGGCTCTCAGGCGTTCTCTATGTTTTAGACGAACCCTCAATTGGCCTTCACCAAAGGGATAATCTGCAACTTATTAACACTTTGAAACACTTAAGGGAGCTGGGTAATTCTGTTCTCGTTGTTGAGCATGACCGGGAAATGATGGAGGAGTCCGACTATATTTTTGACTTTGGCCCCGGAGCCGGCATTCATGGTGGCCAAATTATTGCCCATGGAACCCCCGAACAAATTAAACACGACCAAAATTCAATTACCGGCAAATATTTGTCAGGGAAATATAAAATTGAGAAAAATCCCTCAGCCGCCATCGCAACTAATCCACATGAAGGCAAAAAACTCACCCTTCTTGACGTTAAAGAGCACAACCTAAAAAACATCACCGTCGAGTTTCCTCTAGGAAAACTCATTTGTATCACCGGGGTTTCCGGTTCTGGCAAATCAACTTTAATTCACGACGTTCTCTACCACGCTCTAGCCTGCGAACTTTACCCCCTGCATAAAGACCGGCCGGGCAAGTTTGGCGCCATCCTGGGAGCCTCGGAAGTAGATAAAGTGATCCTCATTGATCAATCCCCCATCGGGCGAACCCCAAGAAGTAACCCGGCCACTTACACCGGCGCCTTTACTCACATTAGGGAGCTTTTTGCGGGAACAAAAGAAGCTAAAATAAAAGGCTACAAAGCCGGCCGATTTAGTTTCAATGTCAAAGGCGGTCGCTGTGAGGCCTGTGAGGGTGAAGGGCAGATTAAAATCGAAATGAACTTTTTGCCGGATGTCTACGTTGAGTGCGAGGTCTGTCGCGGTAAGCGCTATAACACTGAGGCTCTTGAAATTTTCTTCCACGACAAAACGATTGCCGACGTCTTAGATATGAATGTCGATGAGGCCACCTCGTTCTTTAATAACATCCCCTCCCTTCTAACTAAACTCCAAACTCTCCAGGACGTAGGTCTTGGTTACATCAAGCTTGGCCAACCAGCCCCGACTCTTTCTGGCGGCGAGGCCCAGCGCGTAAAACTCGCTAGTGAACTGGCAAAACGGGCTACCGGAAAAACTGTCTACATTTTGGACGAGCCAACCACCGGTCTTCACTTTGCCGATCTGGAAAAACTATTATTCGTCTTAAAGCAACTAGTAAAGTTTGGCAACACCGTCATCGTTATTGAGCACAACCTTGATGTTGTTAAGAACGCTGACTGGATCATTGACCTGGGTCCCGAAGGTGGCAACCGAGGCGGAGAAGTCGTTGGAGCGGGAACTCCTGAGGAAATTGCCAAACTAAAAAACAGTTGGACCGGAAAATACCTGCCACAATAGACAAGATGCAAAAAATAAAATTCGCGGCAATTATCTCATTTTTCACTCTCTTAGGTCTCTTTCAAAGAATTCCTGCTTACGCCCTCGAGTCAAATAAATTTGATCTCAAAACCGAAACTGTTTATCAACTATTGAGTGCTGATTCTGACACCACCAAAGTCACTATTAATTATTCACTAACCAATCTTTCCTCCGCCTTTTTTGCCTCTCAGTATGTCATCGAGCTGGGCGACCCAGATATCAAAAACCTAAAGGCTTTTGACGCTACTGATACCCTGCCAATCCAGCCTAAGCTTAATGGCGACAAAAACCAAGCCATTGTCACTTTCAAAAGCCCGGTTGCCGGTATCGGTAAGGTTCAAAAATGGACCGTCAGCTATGAATCGACTAAATTCATCAAGAAAAACGGTTCCCTTTACCAAATCATGTTGCCGCCACCATTCACGGATGACTACACAACTGACTATTCCATCGTCTTAAAAATCCCAACCGCTAGAGCTAAACCAGTTTCCTTTAACCCCCAACCAAGTAAAACGCAGGAAGGCTCTTTCACCTGGACAAAAGCCGATTTAAAAAATTCCGGCGTCTATTCCGTCTTTTCAACCCAAAACCCGGCCGTCCCATTCGTTGCCTATAATTTCAAGATTTCCTACCAGGTCACCAACCCAAAACTCGTCCCGGTAAATATTGAGGTTCCTTTCCCACCTGACACCGCCTATCAAAAAATTCTTCTTAAGGAAGCTTCGCCTAGACCCCTTGACGTCCGGGTTGATTCCGACGGCAACTGGTTAGCTAAATACTATCTTGGCTCAAACGGTAAACTAGAAATTTCCGTGATTGGAACTGTCGCTCTTTTTCAAAAACCCTCTGTCACCGTTTTTGCTCCCAAACCTGATTTAAAAAAACTTACCAGTGCCGATCAATTCTGGGAAGTGGATAACACCGGAATAAAATCAGAAGCTGGAAAATATCAATCAGTCAGGGAAATCTACGACGGGGTTCTTTCAAATTTAAAAAATCGTCCCATTGAAAAAAGTCCTGATGCCCGTCGATCCGGAGCCCAATACGTCCTTTTAGTCGGCGACTCTAGCACTGGGCAAGATTACACCGACCTCTTTGTCACCCTATCTCGAGCCAGACATGTCCCAACTAGGGAAATCATTGGAATTATTCCCAGTGCGGGCAGCCTAACCCCCCAACTTCAAAGCTGGGCCCAATACTTCGAGTCCGAAACCAATTCTTGGAGAATGGTCGACCCCAGCCTTGAGGCAATAACCAAAGGCTTAAACTATTTTTCTGACTGGGATCTCAATCACTTTGCCCTCATTACTAGAGGCCAAAGTAGTGTCAAACCTTTTTTCCCAAATTTCTCAACCAAAGATAGCTTTAATATTAGCCTCACACCAAGCGATTCCGAAGTGGACATCTTTTCCCAAGCTAAGATCAATATCCATCCTGACATTCCTGCTCAAGCCACCGCTGGTTTTCCTGTCACTGGAAAACTTTTCGTCGAAAACGACGGTCCGACCATTCACGATGCCCTAACCTTAAGGCTCTCTTCAACTCAGTTTGAGATCCTTTCGCCAATTCTTGAAACAGACATTTTGCCCCCGTTTTCCAGTAAAGTCCTGGACACTAAGATCAAGTCTCCCAATTGGCTAAGCTCAACCAATGGTACAATCAGCCTCGAGGCAGCCGGAGTGGCCCGTAATTTCAAAATCACCGTCGAGCCTATTTACAAAGCCGGTTTTATCCAAATCTTGGGCGTCTTAATTATGTTAGCCGTAATCTCCATCGGTACTCAAATCGGCCGAGCTGTCACAAAGAAAAGCCATGACCATTCCAGAAGTATCTAGCCTTCCGAAACTCCCCGGCGTTTATCTCTATAAAGATAAACTCAATAACGTCCTCTACGTGGGGAAAGCAAAATCCCTTCGCGACCGGGTAAGTCAATATTTTAGTGGCTACGATGAAAAAACCGGTTTTAAGCCGGCCAAAGATGCCCTTCCCCGAACCGCCTGGTTAATCTCCGAAATTGACCATATCGATCACATCGTTGTCGAAAGTGAAATTGACGCCCTGCTTTTTGAAGCCAATTTAATCCGTAAATTTCAGCCCAAATACAATGTTAACTGGAAAGATGGGAAGTCCTACCCCCTTATTGAAATTACCATTAAAGACAAGGTTCCGCTTGTCCGCTACGCGCGTCAGGAAACTAATCCCAAAGCAAAATACTTCGGTCCTTATCCAACCGGTAGTGATTTAACCGGACTGTTACGCTTTCTTCGTCAGCTTTTTCCGTATGTCTCCCAACCGCATCCTGGTTCCAAACCTTGCTTGCGCTCCCACCTCGGCCTCTGTCCTTGTCCGGACGTGTTTATAGACCCCCGCGCGCGCCTAAGTTACTTAAGAAACTTAAGATACTTAAGGGAATTTCTTGAAGGCAAACGACAAACCGTCCAAAGAAAACTGCGACAACAAATGCGTGAGGCTTCCAAAAAACTCGATTTCGAACAAGCCAGCGCTATTAAACTTAAACTGGAAAAAATTGCCTATTTGACTGCGCCCCGAACTCAAAGCTTTGAATATGAAGTCAATCCACATTTAGTTTCTGACCTGCGTGAAAAAGAGCTGTCGCAGTTGGCAAAAGTTTTAAAAACTGGTCCTATCAAAAAAATCGAATGCTACGACATTAGTAACACCAGTGGTAAAAATGCCACGGCTGCCCAAGTCACCTTTGTTGATGGTGTACCCGACAAAAATCTGTACCGCCGCTACAAAATTAAGCTTTCGCCAAAACCAGGTGAACAAAACGACTTTGCTATGTTAGCTGAAACCCTTGCCCGAAGGCTAAAATCAGACGTCACTCTGCCTGAGTTGATTGTTATCGATGGGGGGAAAGGCCAGTTAAGTGCCGTTCAAAAGGTCGTGCAAGACAAAACTCAGGTGATTGCCCTGGCCAAAAGGACGGAAACTGTTTTTTTTAAAAATGGTCAAAGGATTCAGTTATCTCTTTCTAGCCCCGCTCTTAAACTAATACAGCGTCTCAGGGATGAAGCCCACCGCTTTAGTAGAAAGTACCACTTTTTTTTAAGGAAAAAGTCCTTGTTTTCTTAAGCTGTGATATCCTAAATCAGTGATCAAGCTTGTCACTCGCTCTTACCTTATTAATGCCTTTGCCCTTTGGTTTGTTTCTAACCAAATTTCCGGCTTTACTTTGGCCCATGGCTGGCAATCACTCCTAATGGTCGCTGGCGGGCTAACCTTTCTCCACCTACTAATTAAACCGCTCGCCGACCTTGTCCTCGGCGGTATCAACTTTCTGACCCTTGGGCTAGTCGGACTCTTAGTTGACGCCGTCATTATCTACGTCTTGACTCTGTATTTCCCCCAAGTCTCAATCGGTGCTTGGTCGTTTGTTGGCATAACCATAAACGGCTTCGTGATTCCTCCCTACGATTTTGGCATCATCGGCACAACCATTCTCTGCGCTGCCATCATTAATGGCATCCGAACCGGTGCAAGTTTACTAATCTGAGCCACATCTATATAATAGGTGCAACGTGAGAAATCTTTTAACTATTCTCGAAATTATTCTTTCAATCTCCCTAATTTCCCTTGTCCTAATCCAAGCTAAAGGCACTGGCCTGGGGTCCGCCTTTGGCGGCAGTGGCGAAGCCTTTAGAAGTAAACGAGGGGTAGAAAAAATAATCACTTGGGGGTCCGGGGTCGTCGCTGTCTTGTTTGCTGTCAACTCTATTCTTCTTTTATTAATCAAATGAGCGTTCCTAATCTTCCTTCGCGAAGGTCGCTTCGCCTCGGTTTTAAACTTCTCTTTTCCTATCTAAAAGTCAATTTCAAGCTCTTTTTTCTTGGCTTTGTCATGAGTCTTTCCCTGGTTGGCCTTGCTCCAGAAATTTTTCCTCGCCTTTTCCCCAAAAGACCAATGACCGTTGGCCTGGTAGGCAACTACACCATTAGTACCCTCCCTAAAAGTATCCAAAACGAACTCAGCTTTGGTTTAACAAAACTCACTCTTGAAGGTGAAGCTACCCAAGGAGCCGCTCTCTCCTGGGAGGCCTCCGATTCCGGAAAAGTTTTTATCTTCAAATTAGATGCAAACCTCTTTTGGCACGACGGCACCAAATTTGACGCCACCCAGATTAACTACAACTTAAAGGGCGTCCAAATAAAAAGTCTTTCCCTAAATGAAGTCGCCTTTATCCTCAAAGAGCCGTTCGCTCCCTTGCCGACTCTTCTGTCTCAACCTTTATTCAAAAATGGCCTGGTCGGTCTAGGTGCCTATCGTCTTGAAAGCATTAAACTCACCGGCAACTTTGTCGAAGGGCTAAATCTCCTAAACATTAATTCCGGGCAACGAAAAAACTACAAGTTTTTTCCAAATGAACCAGCCGCCATCACTGCTTTGAAACTGGGTTCAATCGACCAAGTGGTTGGTCTTCACGACCTCTATAATTTGCAAAACGACAAGCACTACGCTATTAGCGAAAAAATTGACACGTCAACTATCGCCACTATTCTTTTCAATGTCGACCAAAAAAATCTTGAGGACAAAGCGGTTCGTCAAGCCTTGGCTTACGCTCTCCCTGATACTTTTCTCGAAGGAGAAACGGCTTTTTCACCTATTTCCAAAACCAGCTGGGCCTACAACACAAACGTTAAACTTTATCCCCAAAACCTCGACATTGCTAAAAAAGCTTTCTCAGGTTCAGAATCGGCAAAAATAAGAATCATTTTGTCTCATTCACCCCGCCTCGCTACCGCTGCCACCAAAGTTACTAACGCTTGGAAAAATCTCGGAGTCGGAATCAAACAAGAACCATCCGACAATGTGAGGCCAAATTTTGACGCCTTCCTAACCTATATTGAAGTCCCAGACGACCCCGACCAATACGCCATTTGGCACTCAACCCAGTTTGGCAACGTTTCAGGCTACAAAAGTCCCCGTGTCGACCGGCTCCTTGAAGAAGGTCGCCAAACCTTGGATACCGAAAAACGAAAAGTCATTTACCTGAACTTTCAAAGAGCCATCACCGAAGATGTCCCGGCCGCCTTCCTGTTTTACCCAAAACTCTATTCAATCACCAAAAAGTAAAAGATTTACCCGTTGACAGCTAACCACCAATTCGTCATCCTAAATACGTCAATGAGAAATATCAACAAAAAGGGAGCAATTGGCCCAATCCTGTTGATTGTTATATTTATCCTTGGTCTTGTCGCTCTCGGAGCCCTTCTAAGTGGCAAGGTCAGTTTCCTAAATTTTGCAGCCTCAAAAAGTGGTTCCCAGGTAATCCGGGGCCTTGCCAATGATTTTTGGGCCGACCGTGTTATTGGAAAAAGAGATTTTGGAGAAATTGGCCCTAACAAAATTGTTCCATATAAAGTATTTCGCCCCGGAGGAACCGTTATCGACACTTCCGTCACTCCCGGACGTCTCTATGTCTGGGATGGAGGTAACAGCCGAATTCTGGGAATTGACCTGGCCAGGTGCTACGGTTCCACCGCTACCTGTTCAGCCGATATTATTATCGGCCAACCTTCTGGGACCGATATGGGCGGGTGCAACAATGACTCCAGTTTTTCTTCCTCTCCCAACCGAAAACCAGCCTCAGCCTCCAGCTTATGCGGTATGCCAGAAAACACTCACACAACGCTTGAAGACAAGTCCCTAGTCACCATGGCCGTTGATTCCAAAGGAAATCTCTACGCCCCCGACGCTTTTAATCATCGAATTCTAAAATTTAACAGTCCGTTCACCACGGATACTATCGCCGACGACTTCTGGGGACAACCAGATTTTTCAAGTAATGGCTGCAACTTTACCGGTGATGCTAGAAGCGGTCTGTCCGGTGGCCCCGCGCCAAAGCCAACAGCAAACTCACTCTGTTTTCATTCTATTAACGGGGAAGGCGCTGCTGTCGCTTTTGATCCCGCAGGAAACATGTGGGTCGCTGACGGGGGTAACAACCGACTGCTTCGCTATCCAAAGTCAGGGTCAACTATCTCAAAAACCCCCGATTTCGTCCTTGGTCAACCAGATTTTACTACCGGTGGGGATTGGTCTGGCGGTTCTGCCAACAACCAATTCAAAAGTCCGCAGTCCTTAGCTTTTGACAAAGACGGTAACCTCTATGTTTCAGACTCAGGCAACAATCGCGTTTTAAAATTCACCCCACCCTATTCAACCGGAACCACTATTGTTCAAAAAATCCCCGGCGGTATCATCACCGTCGTCAATGACTCTCAAAATCGTGGAATTTGGACCCGTAGCAATAACATTAATACTGTCTTGTCACTCTGGAGTTATTCCGGCCAGCCAATTACAAGTGTAAAAGTAAATAATTTCGGTGCGGGAGCCTTTGGCTTTGACACCAATAATCATATTCTCGTTTCTACCTATGATGACCAAGATGTCTTCGAGCTAATTCCAGGTTCTGGTGGCACAAATTACACCGTTGGAAAAAGTCTCTTTCTGGCCCGAAACGTCGCCAACCTTCCCGACCCCAGTCGGTTCCATCACCCAGCCTGGGGCGGTATAGCCGTCACTGATAACCAATTAATTGTCGCTGTGAACCACTTGAGATTTTGGAACACCCCCCCTAATATCCCAAATGGCAAAGAACCTGACGGTTTTGTGGGAGTTGCCTACGATACTGATAGAGCCAATCCAGAATTTGGGGAATTAAGTTCCGATCAAAACGGCACTTTATGGGCAACCCGACTTAACTTGATAGAGGCCTATCAGACTCCTTTAACTACTAATGCCAAACCAATTAAACAATTAATAAACCAGATTGATGTTCTGGGTGGCGGATCAATCACCCTAGAAACAGCCATGGGAATTGCCGCAACTCCCGACGGAAAATATCTCTGGGTTTCAGAAAATGAAAAAAGTCGCGTTGTACGGATTCGCGATCCACTCACCAATCCTTTGATTGATGTCATTCTTGGTCAAACAAGTCCAAGCGGGGATCAATGTAATAATGGCCTTGTCCCGGCAAGAGACCCCCAGATCGACCTGACCATGCTTTGCAATCCAGGAATGCTGTCTCTTGATAAAAAAGGCAACCTCTACGTGTCTGACCATGTCATTGAGGCTCGGGGGAATTTCAGAACCCTGATGTTTTCGGCCACCTTGTTTCCTGATAATCTGGCACAGCCAATTTTTGGACTAAAAGCCACTAAGGAGTTTCCTAGCCAAGGAATAACGCAGGGTTGGTCACACATGAATTTTGAAGCCGCTTTTGACAGCAGCAACAGGATGGTAATTGGCAACAACCCCTACTCCGGATTTAAGAAAAGATACTTGGAATATTACAACGACCCGACCGCGGTTAATCCAGCAAATCCCAGCGATCCAAGCTATGCCGAACCAACCGGTACTTTAAACGACTTTTATGGTTGGCCAATTGGCCTGGTGTTTGACAAAAACGATAATCTTTACGTTTATGACGCAAATAGAGGTCAGGTCCGCATCTATTTTAAGCCTTTCGGTGTAGCACCTAAAAACCAACCTCCAATTGCCAAATTCACCGGCGCACCAACTTCAGGGAGATCGCCGCTGACAGTAAAATTCACCAATCAATCCCTAGATCCGGACAACGACATTTTAACTTATGCCTGGGACTTTGGCGACGGACAAAAATCAACGGACATTTCTCCGTCTCACACGTACAAAGTTATCCAAACACCCGACAATCAAAAAAAGCTCTTTACCGCAACTTTAATTGCCACTGATTCAAAAGGGACTAAGTCCAATAAAGCGACCCAAACCTTTTCCGTTGCCCCAAACCGTCCTCCAATCGCAAATTTTACCTATAAAATAAACAAAATTATCAATGGTTATTCTGTCCAATTTAACTCCACTTCTACCGACCCTGACAACGACAGTCTCTCCTACCAATGGGACTACGGTGACGATACTACTGGAAAAAGCAAAAATAATACGCACGTCTACAAAAAATCTGGCAAGTACACCGTCGTCCTAAAAGTCCAAGACAGCTTTGGCGCCAAGGGGTCAGTGCAAAAAATCGTCAGTCTAAACTAGACTAAAACTATTTTCCCCTAAAAAACCTTTTTGGGCCGCCAAACTTTATTATCGAGACAAACATCGCTATCAGCCAAATTGTTATTGAAATAACCAGAAGTGCTGTTGGGGTGCTGTAAAAGGCAAGCCCCCACAAAATTCGTAGCACTATTGTATGGGATAAATAAATCAAAAAGGACACCTGTCCCAAAAATACGATCGGCCCAAATAATAACCGTCCCTTGGCCAACTGCTTTGGCAAAAAATTTAAACCGACTGTCAGTGCAGAGACGCTTAACAAAATTACCGAAATTCGGGTAAATCCGCCGGCAAAAATTATGTTTTGTCCTTCACCAAGAAGCGTCTGTGTCTCTAACACAGCCCAACGTAAACCAATCGCCAAAAATGGCAAAGCCAAAACTCCTAGCCAAAAGCTTTTCACTCGCTCCGTCAACCCCAGATAAATCCCTAGGACAAAGTAAAAAATCCAGCTAGCCAAAAACACGTATTGCTGTTGGTCAGTTTGCAGCGATTTTATTGTCGGGTCATGAACGACAATATTCCCTAAATACCAATAAAACCAAATTTGAAGAAAAAGTGTAAATAGGACGAAAATGATACCGACCTTTCTCGTCAGCCAAAAAAGAACCGGGAATAAAAGATACAACGACACGATCATCGGCACGTAGTAAAGATGGTAATCACCTCTACCAAGAATAACCCTCTGCCACAACGGAAAACTATCCGCGAACCCGGCCCAGCCTGGCACCAAATGAACGATTAAATAAATAATCGCCAGCCAAAAAAAATAAAGTGGCAAGAGTTTGACGACCCTATTTTTTAAAAACTCAATTGTATTAAACCGGACCTCCCCATATTTCCTGGCTAAAGAAAGGCCCGACAACGCCACAAAAAAAGGCACGCTGAAGCGGAAATAATTCATTAAGACCAAAAGGTCTTGGCTCTTTGACGAGGAGACGTTCTCCGCGTTAACAAAAAAAGGGATAATGTGAAGTCCAATTACCGCCAGAATTGCCAGCCCTTTGAGAAAATCAATTGATTCATCACGCGCCATGTTTAGACCTATATTCTGCGAATTTCCCGCTCAACTATTCTTCCGTCTTCAACAACTTTGTACAACCAAACGTCACCGAAACTAATTTCCAAATGCTCTACTTCTTCATCCCCCAGTTGATCCAAATATTTAACTAACGCTCGCAACGAGTTTCCATGAGCACTGATAACGACGTTCTGCCCGGCGATTAATTTTGGCAAAATCACTTTTTCGTAATAAGGAACAACTCGGTTAAAAACATCTTTGAGTGTTTCTCCGTGGGGAAGGGGATAATCCCACCCTCGATGCCATTTCTCAAATAAGTCTAAACCGTACTTTTCCTCAACCTCGGTTTTATGAAGACCAGTAAAATTTCCGTAATCCCGTTCGTTCAAGGCGGCATTTTCTTCGACTGGAAAACCAAACTGATTGGCTCCTTCTTTTATTCCGTCCAGTGTTTCTTTTGCCCGCTTGAGAACTGAGGTAAATCCATAATCCCAGTGAATGTCCTTAATTTGCTTACCTGCGGCTATGGCTTCGCGCTTTCCTTTTTCCGTGAGAGAAATATCTGTCAATCCAGTCCACATATCCATGGCGTTCCATTCTGATTCTCCATGCCGGATAAGCGCTAAATAGGCCATTTTGCAAATTTCGCCTCACTACCTAACTCTTCTTCAATTCTAAGAAGTTCGTTATACTTTGCCAAGCGTTCTCCACGAGCAGGAGCACCAAACTTGACCAGTCCGCAAGCTGTCCCAACAGCAAGATGCGCAACCGAGGTGTCATCGGTTTCGCCTGAGCGGTGCGAAACAACTGTTTTGAAGCCCTTCTTTTTTGCCTCTGTCAATGTTGCCAAAGTCGCCGTCACCGTACCAACCTGATTTGGCTTAATGATCACCCCATTGCAAAGCTTTTCCTCAATTGTCCTGCGCAATATTTTGACATTGGTCACAATAAGATCGTCACCGACAATTGTTACCTTCCCTCCTAAACGATCAGTAATTTTCTTCCAAGAGGGAATGTCCGTCTCGGCCAGTGGATCTTCAAGTGAAACAATCGGAAACTCGGAAACTAGTTTCTCCAGCCACCCGATAAGATCATCGCCGTCAAGTTCAACCCCTTCACTCTTCAGCTTGTACTTTTTCCCGTTAAAGAACTCTGACGCCGCCAAATCAAGTGCCAAGCAAACATCATGGTTTTGTTTAAAACCGGCTAAAGAAATACCTTCCAATAAAATTTCCAGAGCTTCTCGATTCCCCTTAACAAAATGCACGGCGTACCCCCCCTCATCACCAACAGGCGTTTCATAACCCCTCTGTTTTAAAACTAATCCTAAAGCGTGATAGATTTCCGTCCCCATTTCAAGTGCCTCACCAAAGCTTCTGGCGCCAATGGGAATAACCATAAACTCCTGAAAGTCAGTCACAAACCCCGCGTGAGTTCCACCATTAATGAGATTCAAAAATGGCATTGGCAATAAAACTGTCCTAGTCTGAGAAAGCGAGGCGAAATATTGATAAAGAGGCATTCCGGAACTAATGGCTCCCGCTTTTGCACTTGCTAGTGACACGGACAAAACCGCTTCGGCCCCAACCTTGGCAAAGTTATCCGTCGCCCCCAGTATGGCTAACTCCTCGTCGATTAATTTTTGATCGTTAGCATCAAACCGAATCATCTTTGGCCCGATAATTTCTTCAACATTTCTGACTGCCGTTAAAACGGTCTGCCCGCCATAGTGCTCTGAATTGCGGTCTCGGTTTTCCACCGCCTCTTTTGAACCGGTTGAGGCTCCGGATGGAACAGAAGCCCGGCCCATGGTTCCGTCAGCCAAGATTACATCGGTTTCAATCGTCGGATTTCCCCGGGAGTCCAAAATTTGCCGCGCTTTTATTTCCGCAATTTTCATCTTGTGATCATTCTACCCTAAATTTTCCCCTCAATATAGGCTCTCCTAAGTTTTTCGGGGAATCTTTCGATTGCATAACGCAGCATTGTTCTAGGCATGTTTTTGTAATGCTTTTTCAAAAATCTTTCCAGGGTATCCTGACCACACCGTTTCCCAACTTCTCGCAGCATCCACCCAACCGCTTTGTGGATAAGATCATGTCGATCATTTAACAAAATCTCTGCTATTCTCAGCGTGTCATTTGGCTGACCTTTGCCGATAAAAAAGTATGTGGCAATTATAGCTATTCGTCTTTCCCATAGACCGTTTGAAACTGCCAACCGGTCAAGCACCTTTCGGTCCCGGTCAAACAAATAACCACCTACAATCGTGGGGGATGACCCGTCAACCAAATCCCAGTTATTTATAAATCCGGTGTGAGTAAGATATAAATTAAAAATTTGCTCTTGTTCTAGTGCAAGAGCAAATTTAAATCTTCTTGTTAAAATCAAAAGGGCCAATTGCCTTTCTTCGTGAATCCTGCTTTGTAACAAAAGGGCTACGTCGCGAAGAGTCGTTGTTCGAAAATTCTTCTGGGCAATTGCCTGTACCTGAGGTACAGCCAGTCCTAAAAAGATATCGCCGTAACCATATTCTCCCTCCGCTGTTTTAAAGTATTTAGCCGATACTTTCGCTCGATCCGTATTAGAAAACGAGCGTAGCTCATGCCTAATTTGCGATAGGTTGTTCATAATAAAACCGGCCGTATATATAATATAGTCCAATTAATAATATGACTATAGACACAGCCCAGTTCGCCAAAAAAACTCTCGCAGGATACGTCCCTCAAATTAATAGGAGATTGGCTGCCTTTTTTGACAAAGAAATCTCTCTGGATTTTGGTTTTAGCTCTCGTCAAAAAACAATGGTGCGAGAGCTTTTGGAACATTCCAAAGAGCATAATTTACGAGCGTCAAAACGACTGCGTGGATCGTTTGTCCATTATGGCTACCTCCTAAGCGGTAAAGAGATTAATAACAAAGTTTGGCAAGCCGCCATGGGCGTTGAAATCGTTCACACCGCTCTTCTAATGCACGACGACTTTATGGACCGGGACAAATTTAGACGAGGTGGTCTAACTACCCACAATTTTTTAGAAAAAAAATATCACGGCAGTCAACATTTTGGGCAATCAATGGCCGTTTCCATCGGCGATGCCATTTTATGTCTTGGATTTGAAATGGTCTTTGGGGGAGATAGCCAAAATAAAACGATGCACCAGTTATTTAGGGGCATTGTGAATACCGCCTTTGGACAAGCCTACGATGTTTTACTTGAAACGTTTGAACATTGGACCGAAGACGACGTCATTACCCTCCACAAAGCCAAGACCGCTATTTACACGTACCACAATCCGCTAGTAATTGGAGCCAACCTAGCCGGAATTGATAACGACCAGGTCCTAAAAATTATTTACGATTACTCAGTGGATGGGGGAGTTGCTTTCCAGCTTCAGGATGACATTTTGGGAGTTTTTGGCACACCTGAAAGAACCGGCAAATCCGCCGACTCTGATCTTTTACAGGGAAAATGTACCCTAATGGTTCTCCACGTCCTTGAAAAGGGGACTGCTGAACAAAAAAATGCTGTCAAAAAGATTTGGGGGAAACAAAAAGCCTCCCGAATAGACTTAGACGCTGCCAAAAAAGCGATCATGGATTCCGGCTCATACGACTATAATAAACAAATGGCCAAAGATTTTGCCCGAAAAGCCGTCAACACCGCTGCCAAGCTTCGGGACGTTCCGGGACTAAACAAAGAAGCCATCGACTATATTCAGGGGATTGCCCAGTACATGGTTACCCGAGATGTTTGACCATAGCCTAGCCCTTAAAAACTGGCTAAAATGGCCATTCCAAAACCTTCCCGAGTCCTGGAAAAATGGAGAAAAAGGTGACGTCATCCTCATCCCTGGCTTCTTATCAACCTGGAACTTTCTCACCACCATTGGTAATTTTACTAACTCCCTGGGTTTTCGCGTCCACGTTATTAAAAATATTGATATCAACGTTTATCCAATTGTCTTTTGTCTTGACCAGCTAAGAGAATATCTTGAGAAAAATAATCTCGAAAAAGTAATCTTAATTGGCCACAGCAAAGGCGCTCTTATGGCTCGTTTAGCCTTAAAAAATCCCAAAATTGATAAACGAATCGTCAAAGTCATCACTCTTGCCGCCCCTTTTGGAGGCAGCCTCAGAGCCAAAAAATTTCAGCGATTTTTTAACCTTCATGAGTTATCACCCGACTCAGTCTTTATTAAACAAGCCCAAAAAGTCTCAAGGAAAGAGTCCTCAAAGATAATTAATTTATACTCCAAAATAGATAACACCGTTAAACCTAAAACCAGTTTGGTTCTCAAAGGAATTGAGAATAGTGAGGTCGATGTTTCCGGCCATAACCGAATTCTTGAGTCTCCAAAAACATTAATAATCTTAAGACAAATCCTAAAAACCAAAAGCTAATTCTCAGACAATCCTAAGCCTTGGTGTATACTCTCTCCGCAATGCGTATCCTTATTATTGAGGACGAGCACAAAATTGCTAATTCTATCAAGCGGGGATTAGAGCTTGAGTCGTTTGCTGTCGACGTTGCTTTTGATGGAGAAAGAGGTTTTGATTTGGCCTCCTCCGAAACCTATGACGTAATTGTTCTTGACCTCCTCTTACCCCTTCTTAACGGTCTGGAAATTTGCCGGAAACTCCGGACCGAACAAATTCACACCCCGGTCTTAGTGTTAACCGCCAAAGGCGAGATCGATGATAAGGTTGTCGGTTTCAACGCTGGTGCCGACGACTACCTCACCAAGCCCTTCGCCTTTGCTGAACTTTTGGCTCGCATTAGAGCTTTAACAAGACGGCCCAAAGATTCATTAGGAACCATTCTCACTTTTGCCGACCTATCTCTTGACACCACTACTTTTACCGTTTCCCGGTCAGGAAAATCTCTCCGTCTGTCCCGAAAAGAATTTGCTCTCCTAGAGTTTTTTTTGCGCCACCCAAAGACAATTTTGACTAAAGAACAAATAATTACTAACGTCTGGAATTACGAATCAGACGTCCTTCCAAACACGGTCGAGGTCTACGTAGGCTATCTCCGCGAAAAAGTCGATAAACCTTTCAAGAACAGTAAACCGTTAATCCATACCGTTAGGGGTTTTGGATACAAACTCGACAAAAAACAATAATGATGTTTACTAAAACCCGACTAGTATTAACAGCTTGGTATTTAATCATTATTATGTTGATCAGTTTTGCTTTCAGTCTCGTCATCTATCAGGGTGCCAAAAATGAACTGCAACGAAGCCTGAGGTTGCAAAGTCTCCGCTTTCAAAGAGAACGGGGAATCTTTCTGCCTCCTGGCATTTACCCAAAAATAAACGACGACCTCCTAATAGAACTGGACAATCGCATCAAATTAACTTTAGTTTTAATTAATCTTGGCATCTTTGCTTTTTCCGGAGCCGCCGGCTATTTCCTGGCCGATAAAACTCTAAGACCCATTGGGAAAATGCTGGATGAACAAAAACGTTTTGTCGCCGACGCTTCTCACGAACTGCGAACTCCCCTAACCGCTATGAAAACCGAAATCGAGGTTGCCATGCGTGACAAGAACCTTGATCTAAATTCTGCCAAGCAGCTACTAAAAAGCAATTTGGAAGAAACAAATAAAATGCAGGCCCTCTCAAACTATCTTCTGACGCTAAGTAAATATCAGACCGGTAATTTTCCCTTAAAAAGGGAAACGGTTGACTTACGGGCAGTCGTTCAAAAAACCGTCGACAAACTATCTTTAATTGCTTCAAAAAAACACCTCCGGCTGATCATTAGGGTTAAAAAAACCACTCTTAAAGCTAACCCCGAAAGTTTAACTGAGCTAGTTAGTATTCTCGTTGACAACGCCATCAAGTACAGTTTCCCTAAAAACAAAGTGACCATTTCAGCTGAGCAAGCCGGAACGGCGACCACCTTATCCATTCATAATTTTGGGACTAATATTAAACCCGCTGACCTCCCCCACATTTTTGATCGATTTTATCGGGCCGATTCTTCAAGGAGTAAATCAAAAGCCCAAGGCTACGGTCTCGGACTTTCCATCGCCAAAGAAATCATCGACCTCCACGGGGGGTCGATCAGTGTCGAAAGCGCACCCGGGTCAGGAACGGCTTTTAAAGTTAAATTTTTTTAACTAAGCTCATTCTCAGAATTCGTCAATAAGCTCTGAACCGATTATGAACAAAATAATGTCACTTCTAAAAAATAAACGGCTGATCACTTTTATCGTGGTCGCCTTCTTTATCATTGGCCTCCTCGCTTGGAAGCAATTTTTCGGAATAAATACCTCTATTAAATATCAAACCGCAACAGTCCAAAGGGGAGTTTTAGTTTCATCAGTTTCTGCTTCGGGACAAATGATCACGACAAACATCGTCAGTGTGGCCACCCAGGCAACCGGAACCATTAAAGAGGTTTTTGTCAAAGACGGCGATCAGGTAGTCGCCGGTCAAAAAATCATGGAAATTAATCTCGACGGAGCGGGACTCGCCAAAAACGCCGCTGCTTATTCTTCCTATCTTTCTGCCCAAAATTCCTTAAATTCGGCAAGGTCAAAACAAGACTCCCTTCAATCCGCTCTTTTTAAAGCCAATCAAGCCTTCATTACCGACAAAGGTATCCCCAATCCCAGTGACGCTGATAAACTCAACCCAAAATACATTGAAGAAAATGCTGAGTGGCTCGCCGCCGAAGCTGACTATAAAAATCAGCAGAACGTCATTGCTGCCGCCCAAAGCGCCCTAAATAGCTCCTGGCTTTCATACACCCAAACTTCAAATATTGTCACCAGTCCGATAAGCGGTACGATTACAAATATCACCTATGTTGCCGGCATGGTCATTAGCCCTACGACCGGATCTAGTTCTACCAGTCAAAACATTCAGCGCGTTGCCGTAGTAAAAAATGACAGTACCCCCAACGCTTCCGTCGATATTTCCGAAATCGATGTCTACAAACTCAAAAATGGCCAGGCAGCCTCCCTCACGCTTGACAGTATCCCAGGCAAAACATTCACCGGAAAAGTAATTAGTGTCGACCGAATTGGCTCTGTCACTAGTAACGTCACCAACTATCCGGTAATTATCCAGTTTGACACTGACAGTCCGCAAATCCTTCCTAATATGGCCGTGTCTGCCAATATTATTGTGTCTACTAAAAGCAACGTTTTACTTGTTCCCTCGATTGCCGTTCAAACGTTAGGTAGAAAAAACCTCATTACCATTCTCAAAAACGGTCAACCAAAATCTGTAGTCGTTAAAATTGGTGACCAATCCGATTCCGAAATCGAAATCACTTCCGGTCTCAACGAGGGCGACATTGTTGTTACTGGAACCACTTCCTCCTTAGCCACTCAAACCACCGGGCAAAGATCAGTGTTTGGCGGTACCAATTTTACTTTTGGAAGCAGGCGGGCCAACTAGTTACTGGTAAAATGATTCACCTTTCGCATATTTCCAAAATCTACGAAAACGACGTCACTAAAACTATTGCCCTAGAAGACATTAACTTTGGCATTTCAAAGGGGGAGTTTGTCGCTATCATGGGCCCTTCCGGATCGGGAAAATCGACCCTAATGCATATTCTTGGAGCCCTAGACAAACCAACTCAGGGAACCTACCTCCTTGATGATCAAAATGTTGAAAAACTTAGTGATGACAAATTGGCCGATATTAGAAACCGGAAAATTGGCTTTATCTTTCAAGCCTTTAATCTTCTCCCCAGAACCTCAGCTCTCAAAAACGTCATGCTCCCGATGGCCTACTCTGGCGTCCCAAAACCGGAACGGGAAAGAAAAGCTCGCGAGTTTCTCACCAGAGTTGGTTTAGGAGACCGAATAAATCACACCAGTAGTCAGCTCTCTGGTGGTCAACAGCAACGGGTTGCCATTGCCCGCGGACTAGCCATGAATCCTAGTATTCTTTTGGCTGACGAACCAACGGGAAATATTGCTTCCGGTCAGGCCGAAGAAATTATGGCCATTTTTCAAAACCTAAACGACGACGGACACACAATTGTCATGATCACCCATGAACCAGACATTGCCGCCCATGCCAGGCGAATTATTCATATTAAGGACGGCCGAATAATTAAAGATGAGAAAAATACTCGGCAGCGCCGGGTAATAAAAAAGTAATCCATGGAACTGACCGAAATCATCCTGGAAGCCCTAAGTACTCTAACTGTAAACAAACTCCGGACCGGCTTGGCGACTCTTGGCATTGTTATTGGCATTGGTAGCGTCATTGCTCTTATTTCTCTTGGTCAAGCCAGTCAACAATCCATCCAAAACCAAATCCAATCTCTGGGATCAAATCTTTTAACTGTTACTCCCAATTTCCAGCAGGCCGGCGCCGTTCGCTCAGGTAATAGTGTTACTTCCCTTACCCTTGAAGATGCCAAAGCTATTGCTGCTTCAACCCGAATATCGACCATTAAAAGTGTTTCACCCGAATATCAAAGTCGGGCCCAGATCACCGCCGGCCGAAACAACACCAATACCCAATTAATTGGTGTTACCGCTACATACTCTCTCGTTCACAAAGTTACTCTTTCAAAAGGTAATTTCATTTCAGATAACGAAGTAAATTCTCTTTCTCGGGTAATTGTTCTTGGCCCCCAAACAAGTGCTGACCTTTTCGGAAAAGGAGTTAACCCGGTGGGAGAACAGGTAAGAGTCCACGGCGTTGCCATGAAAGTCATCGGTGTAATTACCGCCAAGGGCGGTTCGGGATTTTTAAATCAGGATGACCGCGCCTTTATTCCCCTAACAACCGCCCAAAAAATCGTCTTTGGCTCCACCAACATTTCATCCATCTCCGTTGAGGCCAAATCGGCCCAAGTCATGACCACCGCCCAAGACCAGATCGGCTATTTTCTTCTCGCCCGTCACAAGCTGACCGATCCTACTAAAGCCGATTTTCTTGTTCTATCACAAGAAGATATCCTAAACACCGCCTCACTAGTTACCGGTACTTTCACCGCTCTGTTATCCGGAATTGCCGCCATATCTCTAATTGTTGGCGGCATTGGGATTATGAACATAATGCTCGTGACCGTCACCGAAAGAACCAGAGAAATTGGTCTTCGAAAAGCCTTGGGGGCCAAGAAAAAAACGGTTATTACCCAATTCCTAGTTGAATCAATTATTCTCACGATCATGGGCGGCATCATTGGCATGATCCTTGGAATTGTCACTTCGTTTGCCATCTCAACTTTAATCAAGCTTCCGTTTACGATTTCCCTTCAGGCCATTGGCCTTGCGTCGGGAGTTTCCGGAGCAATTGGTATTCTTTTTGGCTGGTATCCGGCTAGAAAAGCAGCCAACCTACAACCGATTGAGGCCCTCCGCTACGAGTAATCAGACTTTCTTAAGCTCCTTCTTCGTTACTAACAAGATCAAGCCTGACAATCTTCATAATCACCAGAATTTGCAAAATCAACTTTGTGATATTTTCAATTATCTGTCGCTGCCAATAAACTACCCCGTAAACCATTACTAGGAGAACAAAACCAATAATCGTGTTTGCTAAAAATCCCGTGTCCCGGGGAAGAAACAAAAACGAGGGAAACAAAATAAAACCGTGAGACACATAAACTAGGAGGGAATTTTGACCAAACTTTAAAAGCACGCCATTAAAAAGCTCTGATAAGGAGCGCTCTCTTTTTCTGAAAAAAATCAATAGGGCAGCAAACCAAAGCCCGGACAAAAAAAGCCTAATTGGCGGCAGCGAGTTTTTATCAAACCAGGCCGTCTGAATTGGAAAATAAAAATCTTTTGCCGTCGTCAAAAAACCCAAAATTGTTGGCGGTAAATTCAAAACCCACGAAGTCCGAAAGATCGTCCAAATTCCAAACACAAAAAAGACGCTAACTAAAAGAGTCGTAATGGCTGCCACAAAAAGTCCGCCTGTCAAAATCCTTTTGGACCTTGCGGGTAATTCAACAAAAAATTTTTCAATTCTTAAGAAGTAAAATCCGGTAAGAATTCCGCCAATAAACAATGTCTGCCAAGCCAAGTAAAAATTATTACCCCGGATAACCCACACCGCCGATGAAAGAATTAAAACCGTCAGGATATATTTTTTTGAAATCAGCCACAAACAAATTGGGGCAAAAAACATAAAGACCGCCTAAAACGGCAGGAAATCCGCCCAACCGTAAACATATTGCAGGATAAAAACCTTAGTAAACATTAATAAGGGGTCATATCCAAGCGGCCAAATTCCCGTCTTTACTTCCGTTGAATTTAAAATCCAACCCCAGGCGGTGAAAAGAATTGTCAAACCAATCGAAAGCAAATAAAGTTTCACCGCCCGCTTCCAAATTTTTTTAAAAACTGCTTGGGGATTCGTTCGTATCTGTGACTTATAAATATAACCAACCAAAAGACCGGAAATAATAAAGAACCCTTCTGCCGCTGACACCCAAAGTTGTCCTCGCCCCGTAAAAATCTCAAAAAGGCTCGGAAATCGAAATAGGTGATCAATGATAATGACCACGAGAAAATATCCTCGCAAGAGGTCCAAAGCCAAAATTCTGGAAGTTTTTTCCGGCATCATAGAATTTTAGTCGAAAATCCTTAAGTTTTGCTTAAGAAGTTCTTCCGCTTCCGAAACCGAGTTGCATTCCATCAACTCTTGTCTTACTTTATTGGCCCCGTCAAAATTCCGCACATACATTTTGAAGAACTTTTTCATAATATGAAAGTTCTTAGTTTTTCCCCAGGTTCTTTCAAAAAGTTGTAGGTGAGTTACTAAAACTTTCAGATACTCATCTTTTAAATGCACCGCTCCAACCGCCGTTTTTTCAAACGCCCACGGGTTTGAAAAAATACCTCTACCAATCATCACCCCGTCAACTCCGTATTTTTTGTGAGCATTGAGTGCTTCAGGATAATTATTAATGTCTCCGTTCCCAACAACAACCGTCTCTTGCGAAAGAGTGTTTTTCAGCTCGACCGCTTTTTGAATTTCCCGCCAGTCAGCCGGAACGGCGGACATCTGCTTGGCGGTTCTCCCATGAACTATGAGAGCTGCCAGCTTTTGCGAAAGCAAAAACCCGATCCACTCCTCTGTCACCACTTTGCCAATCCCAATACGGGTTTTAACGCTCACCGGTAAATTACCGGATCCCTCACAAACAGCCTGAATTATCTCAATAGCCAGTGTTTTATTCTCGATTAGTCCCGCCCCGCACCCCCTCTTAATTACCTGTCTTTCCGGACAACCCATGTTAATATCCACCCCATCAAACCACATCTGAGAAACAGTTTTACTTGCTTTAAAAAAGTTCTCCGGGTTGTTCCCCCAAATTTGGGCAACAATCGGTCGTTGCCCCTCACTAAACTTCAGCTTTTGCCGCGTTCGTTCATGTTTGTCAAATACAATCCCATCAACGCTGGTAAATTCCGTAAAGAAAACGTCCGGGCGGGGAAGAGTCAAAAACATTTCCCGAAACACAAAATCCGTCACTTCCTCCATCGGGGCAAGAACCACAAATGGCCGTTGAAGCTTAAGCCAAAAATTTGCCATGATGGATTTTAACCTACAAACCACTCACCGAACAAAAAAGACATTGAGCGAGCATCTTCTCCTGAGGATTCAACAGTCTAATATTCTTCGAATCGGTCTGTCTAATTTAGATGGATCCCAAAATAGGCCACTAATAAATATCTGAAAACTATATTCGGGTGACGAAAAAGATTTTGGAGTACGATTTTCCTAGTTCCAATTTGTGGAAAATCAGCATTGACCGGCTCTTTTAAATCTCTAAGCGTATCTCTGAGCCAAATCGGCACAGTGGGTGGGGTTAATTCAGGCAATTGCTTTATGGGCAAAAAAGCCACAGCACTGGATTCGTTGCTTGTTCTTGCCTTACCACCCACAAGAGCGCATTCAAACACATAACCAACATCTTTATTTAACTTCGTGTAGATGCCTACCAACCTTTTAGCTTTGACTATGTAGCCAGATTCTTCCTCCGTTTCTCTTATGGCGGCGTCTTCTAGTTTTTCGTTCAGTTCGATTCCACCACCCGGAAATACTCAAACCGGGACGTCTCGTCGTTTAACCATTAAGACGCGTGTTTTATCCTGGCTAAATACTATCGCGTGTGCACCATTCGCCATATTAATTTGAATGATAGGCCTAACCTCAGGCTAATTGAATTATTTTAATTATAACCCCAACGGGGGTCCTGTCGGAATAATCGTGAGAACGAGGTAATGTTCTAACCGCGAATTCATTATTTAAATTGCCTAAATCTATTTCGAATCTACGTTGCTGACGACTTGGGACTATGTTCGGAATAGGTATGATTCTAGTGGTTTTAGGTTGCCCTTGTTAAACATCCACTATTTCCTTTTAACAATTGGTTCGTTTCAATTATACTATCTGCGATGACTGGTATTGTATTTGCCCTTCTTTGTGCAATCTTTATAGCTTTTTCACAATTAGCA
>CAYPLU010000002.1:33744-36634 GCA_964411775.1 uncultured Gammaproteobacteria bacterium
AGCCATTCCTGCATTTGCTCAATTGCCTTTTTCTTTGACGCAATATTCGGACTTTTAATTTGGGTTCCACTGGCAATACTCATGGGAGTATCAGGCGCAGTGAATTGGAGAGAAGCCATAATGTTCGCCACTATCTCAGCGATTCTGTCGGAAGCGATAGTTTTTTATGCTTTATCACATGGAGAACTTGCTGTTACAGCAACAGTACTTGCAACCTACCCTGTTTACACGGTAATTTTTTCCCGACTGCTAAATAATGAGATACTCTCCTTGCCAGTAACATTTTTTGTAATCCTAACCATTTTTGGTAGTATCGTGGCAAGTTTGCCAGAAAAACTAATCGGGGACAGCCCGATACTTCGAAAGGGAATACTATGGCCTTTTATAGCGGCAATTTGCATTGGGCTTTCTGACACAATCTCCAAGGGCTATATTAATCGTTCAAACGACTTCAGCTTCTTGTTTTCTCTTGGATTTGTGCAAATCCCGGTGGCAATTGCCTACTTGAGAATAGAAAGGCAATCACTAGTTCAATCTGTTGAGGGAGTTATTAAAAAGCTGGGGAATTACAAATTTGCGCTCCTAGGCGGTCTGTTTAATATTGTCGGCACCGGATTCCTATGGTTAAGCTTTTCCTTTGCCCCAGCTTCAATTGCTTCTCCAATTACAGGAAGCAATGGGGCTCTGACTGTTCTTCTTTCAAGACTGGTTTTGAAAGAAAAAATCGCCATTCGAAAATATGTTGGAATATTGCTGGCGTTCGTAGGAGTAGTTGGAATAACCATTTTCCGAGGCTAGCAATTATTTTGAAAGTCTGAACATCACTGACCTTGTCAAAATTATGCCTAAAAAAACTTGATTGAGCATCCCGATCAATCCCCGTTTTGTCGTTATGTTTTAACAATTAAAAGTTTTTTGAAAGCTCATCGTATAATCGATTCATATAATCGATTCATATATTGGGCAAAGCTCATCAATTCGTCCAGAAGATCAATAGATTTTCCACTGGGGATTTGATATGTCTTGCCTTTTAGATGCCTCCATCTTATTGGAATACTTAATACGTCTACGTAGCCTTTTCCGTTAATAGATGACGTTAGAAAGGTTCCTCCTCGGTGAGCAATATGCTGTCGCATGGACTCTATAATGTGAAATTCCGGTGAGAAATTTACACCTCTCCACCAATCGTATAGGTTTTTATTCTTTTTCTTCAATGATGTCTGAAAAGTTTTGTTCCAAGAAACATTATTGGTCGATATGTTAAGCCCAGATTTCAAATTTACTATTTGGAGTAATATCTGTGATGCCGCATGTAGCTCAAAGATTACCCCATCAAAGTAATAATATAATTCATCGGATATATCTGAAGGCTTAGACCCACCAGGGTGGTAGATGTTTTGAATTTTCTTGTAAAAAAAATGAGCGGCGTTCATCTTTGAATGAAACGCTTGTTTTGACTCTGATAAAGTAGGCAATTCTACTCCCACGCTCAAAAATTAATAACTATATAGACCACAGTCACCTGGGGGTACGTGTCTTTGTTGGCTGCGGGACATGGATTCGGACCATGATAGACAGAGCCAAAATCTGTCGTCCTGCCATTAGACGATCCCGCAATGTTAAATTTTCAAACTGCTTAACAACTTGTCGAGCCTCGCTCGACCTGCCTGAGACGCAAAATTTTCATTTTGCTCGTTTTGCTTTGCAAAAGAGACGATCCCGCATAATTTAGTTATTAAAATATCCTGGTGGGCGATGAGGGAATCGGACCCCCGCATTCGCGATGTAAACGCGATGTTCTACCATTGAACTAATCGCCCGATTTCCTTCCAACCAATTTTAATTTATTTTTTCTTGACCAGCTTTTTATCTCCGCTTCCCGTTTTCTCGCATCAGTCCCGAACTCAAACTCTTCAAAATGTACTACCCTCACCGGCAATTTCCCTTTTAATGCCTTGGCTCCTTTACCCTGATTATGTGTCGCTACTCGCTTGGCAACGTCTCTGGTAATTCCGGTATACAGGGAATTATCACTTGCCAAAACCATATAGACAAACCAATTTTTCATTCAGGTGCCGGGAACAGGACTTGAACCTGCAAGCTTTTTAGGGCACTAGCACCTCAAGCTAGCGAGTTTGCCAATTTCTCCATCCCGGCTTGTTTGCTTATTATACCTAATGACCGCTCTATTTTTAACCTCTTGCGTTCAAGACAGGCGACACCAACAGAATAATAAATTAATTCGATTAGTTTAAGGGCTGATCTCTTGGCAAAAATTAGCCTATATGTTGATTTCCCAACAAAGTTAATTTTGCCATCAAGGGAATAAAGTTTAGTGATCTTCTCTCGTAACCATTCCAAGTGTTCCCTGCTTGCACTGACAAAAGCTAAATAAAACATGAAACTACTTTTCCACCTCTTGTCCCAATAAGAGTATGTGTAACCATCACCATCAAGGAGCCCCCTTAAAAAATCGGGTAAATATTGGTCGGGAATCGATAAGCCTTTTAAAATCTTTGTTTTGTTTGGCATTAGTCCGAGTTCCACAAGAAATCTGTAAAAGTGAACATTGCCAAACTGAATGTGATAGTAAATTTTCTCATGACGACCGGAACCATATTTCACCCCTACTTTATTACCTAAACCAAGAATACGAGCAAAATTCTCAATTTGATCATAATCTTTTGAGGTCAGTTCCATGTGTCGTCCGTCTTTAGACAAATTGCCATCTGTAGCTATTAAGCCTATTACATAGGCCAAATCTGCCGACCAAATCATATTATTATTCATCACGTCTATAGCGTATGCCAAATATTCGTAACTTTCAAATACTTTCACCTCAATTTCAACGCGCAATTGTGCCGTGAGGGAGAGTTGAACTCCCACTCCT
>CAYPLU010000003.1:0-11276 GCA_964411775.1 uncultured Gammaproteobacteria bacterium
AGAACTGAAACGGCCGAAATGGTCCGAAAGAAATTAAGTGACCGGCATTTGATCCAGGTTAGTAGAATAATGACCGCGGAAAGACCATAGAAAACTGGTGGAAAAAGTTGCTGGTTGGTAAATGATCTGGCCAAGAAGCCGGAAAGTGATTGATTGTAATACCAGTCTTTTGCCCCGGTGGTGAATGACCAAAAAATGATGTCTTGATAATACCGGCTTTGCCAAGGCCAACCCCAGATAAGTAATGGAATAACGAATAAGAGAATTAAGAATGAAAAAATGCGAATTACTTGAGCATAATCTTTCCGGATTATGAAATAGAGAAGAAAAACTAGCGGTGCCAGCTTAATGCTAGCGGCAAAGGCCAGGAAAAATGCCGCCAAATTTTTGCGATCTTTTGAATAGAAAAATATTCCTAAAACACAAAACAGGAGAAGGAAATGATTGATTTGACCATTGCCGATGTTGAATTTTACTGGGAAAAAGGGGATGGTGAACAAAAAAGTTAAGGCAAAAAACAGCCATGTTTTAGGTTTGGGGGTAACCATTTTTAAAAGGAGCCAAATTGAAGCAACTACCGCCAGCGTCGAAGCAATATTCCATAGAGGAGCTGCCTGAGTTTGGGTGAAAAGACCAAGAGGCCAGATAAGAAACAGTGCCGGCGGCGGATAGTTAAATGGGAAAGTCGTGGTGATGATTCCCCAATAGGGGTTGTAGCCATGCAAAACCAGCCAGGCTGTTTCCCAATAGACCCGAAAGTCAATTCCCATGGGTGTAAGGAGACGCAAAAAAACCATGTATTTTTATATGTGGTTAATCTCAAGATCGTAGATTTTGACGCGGACAAGAAGTGAATTAAAACTCATCATGAACGCCATGACAAAACCGGCAAACCCGTCAAGAAAACCAAATCGCAAAAGGTAATTTTGGAAAAATTTACCAAGTGGATTAGTAAAAACCCGGAAAAGCTGGAAATGAATGTGGCCAACGCTCACCATGTAATGGGCATCGAGGTTGGTGTAGTAGTTTAAGGATCGGATAAGCGAGCTGACACTTTCGTGGGGGTGATGTTCCAGAGGATTTTTTAGTTCAATAACTTTTCCAGAAATTTTCCAAACCTCGTGGACTTCCCGGTGCCATTTTCCTGCTCCGATTCTTGCTAATCGAACATTTTTCCAACTCGATGTTTCTCCATGAACAAGTTTTTTGTTCAAAAACCAGTCCTGGCGTTTTAAAACAAACCCACTGATGTCTAGTGCGGCGATATTTAATTGTTTTTCGATCTCGTTACGAAGTGCGGAAGAGACAATTTCGTCGGCATCGACAAAGAAGGCCCAGTCCCCGCTTGCCTTTTCAAGGCCGAAGTTATGCTGGGAAGCAAAATCACCGTCTAAGGATCGTTGGAATATTTTTACTTTAGGTAGGGTTTTTTTAGCAACCTCTATTGTTGCGTCAGTTGAGTGGTCATCGATAAGGATGACTTCGTCTGCCCAGGCGACTCCCAAAAGACATTTTTCTATTCTTTTTGATTCGTTTCTGGCGAGAATGACTACGGAAACCATATTTTTCAATTAATTTGATAAATGGCGGTGTCTGGGAATTCCTTAATCAATTTTACTTCGGAAAACGCTGATATTCTAGCTTTCCAAGGACTGGGGACAAGAATCAGTTTTAGTTTCAGTTTCGCGAGAAGAGCCAGAGAGTCCGATGAAGGAAATTCTTTTTGAAGATATTTGACCCTGTTTTCCCATTCAGTTGGGGAAAAACCGGAATAACCATTAAACATAGGGTGCCAATGAATGGTGGAATAATACATTTTCAAGGTTTCTTTTTGAACACCAGGTTGGTTGAACCAAGCGTTAATGGGAAATTCAATGATTGGGTCGCCGACGAAATTATTTTTTAGCCACACTTGAGCTTGGGGAAATTCTTGACGGCTCGGAACGGCGAAAAGCATCATCGGGGTTCTGATTTCCCAAAAAGTGATAACGCAAAAAACAATGACCCAACCAAAGGTAATTCGTTTGGAAAAATAAACCACTACAGCTATAAGAAAAGAAAACCCGGCCAAAATCAACCAACGAGATGCAGTCCGGAAACCGGCAAACCCAGGAAGCAAATAATAGAAAATGAGATAAGGCATCGGGATTCCGGGAAGCGGACCAACGTGAGCGGTGTGGCGAAAAATGTGGAAGACGGGGCCAAATGACAAAATAAAGGCGACAAATCCAATAATGGAAAAGGCAATGATGATTTGCCCGTTTTCCTCTTCAAGCTTCTTTAAAATAAATCTTTGGATCAAGAAAAACCCAATTAAAAAAGTCATGGTCACTCCCAAAAAACCAGGGGTCGTGTCGGGAATGGTAGGAAAAAGGATTGAGAGTTTGCTCATTGACCCAACAGTGAACAGATCCTGCCAATTCAAGGAAAAATTGATCGCGTCTGTAATTGGCCTGGTATAGTGAAATTCTCGGGACACCAGCCAAAAGGGAATTAGGAATAAAGAATTAAGAATCAAGGCAATGAAAAGTGCTTTTATTCTTCTTTTGTGGTCGACTTTTTCAGCAATCAAAAAGACACTCGTGATCAAAAGAAGAAAATAGAGGAAGAGTGGCGTCGTTGTCACTGATGCAACAAAAAAGAAAATATAGCGCCAGTATTGTTTTCGCAGGAGAAAGAGAGTAGCCAAGAACACTGGCCATAAATTCAACAACTGCAGATGAGGAGCATAGTTGAGATGCAGAAGAGAGAATGTCCCAACAAAACCGGCCAGAAAGGCAGCCTGGTTGTTTTTGGTGATATGCAGTATCAAAAGATAAAGGCCGAACCCCGTCAGAGCAAATCCCAACAAAAAGTTAATGTTGAAGGCCAATAGGGGCTGTCCAAAGAAAAGAACAAATGGCAAGGCCAGGATTGATCCAGGGAGATGATAGTCAGAAAAGGCCAAGGTGTGACTGTATGGGAAAAAGATATTAGCATTAGAAAAGTTTATCCAAGCCAGTGGCCCTCCGGAAATTACGTGAATATTCCAATTCATGATCCAGGTCAACAGAAGACCGTCAGTGGGATCAATGATGGCGCTGGTCAGATGAAAAATCAGTGGCCGTGTAATGACAACGGCAGTGGCCAGAAAAACCACAAAAGCCAAAAGGTGCTTTTTCATCTCAATTTGCTGGTGATATACTGAAAAAATATTTTCGGATTGCATTCACATTATATGTTGAAATTCTTCAGTGCGCTTCTTTTGGTTTCTCTCCTGGGACTGGTGGCTCACTCCTTCACCCAAGCTGATCCGGGATTGTACATTTTTCGTTCGCCTCGGTTTGTCAGCTGGCAAGATCAAATGGTTCAGTTTGGTTTGTGGAGTCGGACGGCGTCGGGGATTTGGTTTGTGACTTTCCTTGGTTTGGGGTTTGCCAGTTATTTTTACCTGTTGGCTCACTGGCAAAAGATTTCCGTTTGCCACTTGACCATCATGACAGTGATCATTTGCATTCTCTTTCTGTTGTATTTTCCCGCCGGCTTGTCTCATGACATTTTCAACTATATCGCCCATGCTAAGACGCTAATCACTTATCACCAGAATCCCCTATTGGTGGCTCCTAACGCTTTAGCGGGAGATCCGATTCTGCCGTACGTGCATTGGCTGGCGTCACCCTCAAGATATGGTCCAGTATGGATAGTTTTCAGTGGTTTGGCCTTTTTCCTGGGACAATCAAGCCTTTTATTAACCTTTTTAGCGTTTAAAGCAATGTATTTGTTAATTTATGGAGCTATTGGGGTGTTATTGAGTAAAACTGTTGACCATTTAAAACTTAATAAACGAAAAGTGTTCGTTTCCTGGCTTTTGAATCCTTTTGTCGTGATTGAGTTTCTTTTCAGCTCGCATACCGACGCCTTGGTTGGGGTCTTTTTGCTGCTAACTATTCTATTTGCCCTGACCAGAAAGTTTTCGCAAAGTTGGCTCGCCTATTTGGCTTCGGCGGGAGTCAAAATCGTCAGCCTCCCCTTTTTGCTCCCCATTTTCTTGAAAGAATTTTTCTATTTGAAAACGGAAATGTTCCTGAAAGTGTCCGTATTGACCGGGTATTTGGCTTCAGCCATCATCACTTTCCAATGGTCAATTAACCCGTGGTATTTTTCAATACCAATTCTTCTTTCGACACTGGTGATTGAAAATAAATTTTACCGCTATCTAGCATTGTCTCTCTCGGTTGCTAGCGAACTTCGCTATATCCCCTATTTCTTCATGGGTTATTTTGACCCCAGTATAAAGATCAGAATGCAACTTTTTTTGTTGGGGCTTATTCCTTTCTGTGCTTGGTTACTTTGGGGGTTTATGAAGGAATTGAAAATTAAGGGTGTTAGATTTTCTTCGATCGGGCAGTTTATGGGGAGGTTAGAGCTGGTTTAGGTAGACTTTTAGCTTTAGAAGGTGCCAGTAAATTAAGGCGGAGATAGATTGCGGAAATTTGATCCACTTCTGAATGAAGATCAAATTGCTCTCCAGATTTTTTTGAGTTTTAAATTTGTTTTCTATTGATCGATGTTCGCTAATGGCGTGGTGGACAACCACTTTTGTGTTCACGTGGATAGCAAATCCAGCTTTTCGGACACGAAGGCAAAAATCGACATCTTCGAAATAGAGAAAAAATTTTTCATCAAAGCCTTTGACTCGTTTGAAGGCAGTTTTTGCGATTACCATGCAGGCACCTGATACGTATTCAACTTTTGTCTGGTCATAAAGGTGATGGGGACTAACAAGTCTTTCAGGGTTAGTTACCTCTAAATGCGTGGTGCGACCTAACCACCAGTTGATCATGCCACCAAAGTCTAAAACCTGTTTTTTTTTCCGCCAAAATGAAAGGACGGGCGAAACGACACTGGCCCGGCTTTTGGCAAGCTTGACAATTTGGTTATTGGTGACTTCAAGGTCTGGGTTGAGAAGAATGATTTTGTCAGCTTCATGCTTGAAGGCAATTTTTATCCCCGCGTTCACCCCGGCAGCAAAACCCTTGTTTTCTTTGTTGTGGAGAGTGATGACTTTCCGGCTTTCTTGGTTTATTTTTTGGATCGCAGGAAAGCTTTTATCTGTGGAATTGTTGTCGACCACAATGACGCGATTAAGGGAGGTGAATTGTCGTAATTTTTTGATGAGTTCAACAATTTTGTCTCCCCCATTGAAGTTGAGGACAATGGCAACTATTTTCATCGGACTTTTTTGGCAATGACGATCACTTGGTCGCCTTTGCCGATTATATCAGCCGTCATGGTCAGAAATTTAAAGATTAGGCCTTTTATTCCCGGGGGGTCATAATCGAGACTGTTAGTAATGACTTTTTCAATTGAAAAATTATTTCGGGAAATTAATTCGAAATTGTTTTTGGAGTAAACTGCCAGATGTGTTGAGCAGGTTGTAAGCCATACCACTGATCCTTAAAAATCCAAAACATGAGGGAGTCAATGTTTGGGCAAGCAACTAAAAGAAGTCCGTTTTTGTTCAGAAGCCGGTTAGCTTTTTGTAAAAACTTATCGGCTTTTTCAATGTGTTCTAAAACATGTTTCATAATTAAAACATCAAATTTTTCTTGTGTTTTAAAACATTCGAAATTAGAAACTTGCAAATCAACTTTAAGGCGTTTTTTTCCGGTTTCAACAAAGGGTCTGGCCTGATCGATACCAATAGCTAAAAATCCTCGTTTGTTGGCTTCGGCCACCACCCAGCCAAGACCGCAGCCAACATCTAGTAGCCTGCCGGAGTCAATTGGCAAAAAGTTGAGAATATCTCGGGCGTACTTTCGAAATTTGGATTTTTGGGTGGAAAATTGCTTCTCTGCTTCTCTAACAGAGTTATAAATACTATTTCCTTGCCACTTTGTGCCTCTTTTTCTTATACTAATATAGTTTTTCATTTTGAGATCTCTTTATAAATTTGATCAAGTCTTCTTGCGTATTTATTTGCATCGTAATTTATATGAGCGTTTTGAATCGCTAGTCTGATGAGTTTTCTTCGTTTATTTTCGTTTTCAATTAATGATGACAGCTCGTCTTCAAATTGTTCAGGATTTACGACGACGCCACTTTCGCCAACAATTTCTGTTATTGAGCCTCGGTCAACTGATAAAATTGGCAATCCAGATGCCATTGCTTCTATTAGAACCATTCCATATTGTTCTTGCCAGGTGTCAGACCCGATTGCCGGGTGAGCAAAAATATCACACGATGAGTAGGTGTCGGGCATTTCGTCATAAGGAACATTTCCCAAAAAGGTAATGTTAGGGTTTCGACGTTGTGCCTCAATTACTGTCGGTTCTTTGTTACCTTTCCCCACAATAACAAGCTTTACTGTTTTGATTTTCTTATTGATCCTTTCGAAAGATCGGAGTAGTAAATCAATTCCTTTCTCGTTCTCTAGACGTCCCACAAACAGTATTTTTAATATTTTGCTGGTTGGTTTATTCAGCTGTGTCTTTTTACCAAATCTATCTAAATCGATGCCAGGTTTTAAAACTTCAATTTTTTTATGATCGCATCCTTCTAAGATAAGCGCATCTTTCGATTTCCTGGTAACTGCTAAAAATAAATCAACATTGGTAAATGCGAGCTGTTTAAATTTTTTTCGCCCACGAATGCTTTCGTTGTTAAATGGAATGTTTTCCCATACCGTTGAGACGACTTTTTTCACTATTCCTTTTTGCTTCGCAGCTACAGATTGCATCGTAAACGAGTAATAGGTTTCTGCCGTATGTGCAATGTCGAACTTACTTAAACTTTTTTCTAAACCGAAAAGGATGTGAGCATCGACAAAAACCCGATTTAGTAGGCCCATCCTCCATCGAGAGATTGTTCCCAAGTTTAGATCAACGGGTGAAAATAAATGCCTAATTTTTAGGCGATCGGTTTCTGTAATTTTTGCGAGAGGATAATATCCAGTGAACACTGTTAGATCATAATTTTTAGGTAGTTTCTCAAAGTTTTGTAGCTCCCACGGTGAAGCAAAATCCCCACGAATAATGGCTAGCTTAGTCATTTTTGTTTTGTAACTCCCAAATTTTGGTTTTTTCAATTAAGTTATAGCAGGCAAAAAGAAAACTTAATTCGAAGCCAACAAATCCATCGAGAATGCCGTTTTGAAGAAAAAATAATTTAAAAAATGTTTTTATAGGGGCTAGAGCTATCAGAATAGGATTTGCTCTGTTTTTGTCCCGTGAGATGCTAGCGTCTAGGTTTGTATATTTGTTTGTTTTTAGGAGAAATTCTGAAACGTCAGAAAAGTTGTAATGAATATACCGGTTTTTAAAGAATATTGTTCTCCCAGTCACTGTTATTTGTTGATGAAATTTGTACGGGTCGTAGTTCCAGAAACCTCTTCGTACCATTCTGGTTTCGTGAGAACCAGGTTTAACGAAACCGTGCTTGATTTCTTTTCCAAAAACGATGATTCTATTATAGAAATTTATTCCATTATATTGACCATCATCGTGTTTTAGGAAAGTCTTAATCTCGTCTGCTAGATTTTTGGTTATTTCTTCATCTGAGTCCAACTTTAAAATCCATTCGGAGGTGGCATGGTCCATTCCAAATTTTCTGTTTTGGTCAAAATTTCCTAGCGTTGGAATTTTTCTAAAAACAATGGCATTATAATTTTCAGCTATTTTGACTGTTTTGTCTGTTGATTGCATATCAACGATGATTATTTCATCCGCCCACTTAACGCTCTCTAGTGACCTGCGAATTTTTTTTTCACAGTTTAGGGTGGGCATTATCACTGAAATTGTTTTTCTGGTTGACACGGTTAACAAAAATAATATATGTTTTTAGTGTTGATCCCCTTGAGAGATTTACTGTTTGGTCTTGTAATTTTAGCACTTTTTGTGCTTTTGCCTTCTAAGGTTTACGCGTCTCCATTGGATTGGAAGTTGTCGCGAGCGAGCGTATATGAAACCACGGAAACCACGTTTATAAAAGTAAATCCGGTGAATTTGAGTGAGGTTTTTGCCTCGGTTAGATTACCAGGAGACTACGACTTACTTAAGTCTTCAGATGGTGGTTTGAGTTGGCAAAGCTTAAGACAATCAATGCCAGCAGGGTTGGATGTAAACTGGATTACTATTCCGGCTGGAAATCCAAATTTTGTTGCGGTTAGCTTATGGGGCGCAGGGATTCTAACTTCGAGTGATGGTGGATTTAATTGGACAAAAATTTTTAATTCTGGGTCACCAAGATCTGTTGATATTGACGAAACAAATATTTTAAGGATATTTGTCGGCATCGGGGGAGATAACTCCGGAGACTCGGGGTTGTATAGAACAAACAATGGCGGAAGCACATGGAGTAAAGTAGTTGCTTTAGGAAGCCGGAACAATGCTCAAATACATATTGATAAAAATAACACTAATAGAATTTTTGCAGATGCAGATCCATATTTTTATAGATCAACAGACTGGGGTGATAGTTGGAGTTTCCTGTCCCTGACAAATGCTTTTTCCATAGGAACAGTTAT
Organism: uncultured Gammaproteobacteria bacterium; assembly: GCA_964411775.1. Taxonomy (GTDB): domain Bacteria; phylum Patescibacteriota; class Microgenomatia; order JAMCZE01; family JAMCZE01; genus CAYPLU01. The sequence goes on from CAYPLU010000003.1 coordinate 8,504, forward strand.
TGATAATGATTATCCTAATATAATTTACACAGGAGGATGGGGTATTAATCCGGGCCCATATAAGTCGTTTGATAATGGCGACACGTGGATATTGAAAAATAACGGATTTGGAATAGGGTATGTTTTTGCCTTTGTTAAGGATGCTAAAGGATCGCTTTATGTAAGTAGGCGAAACGGTGCCGGGAGCATTTGGAGAAGTACTAATAAAGCCGAAAGTTGGGAAAATGTTGGGGATCCGGCTTGGGGGGAGAGGAATACTTGGGGGCTGGATGTTGGGGGAGATAGAATTTTTGTCGCCGTAGAAGGACTGGGGATTTATTATGCTGATCTTAATGCTGCTCCCCCACCACCTCCGTCAACACCAAACCCGGTGGTGATTATCCCTGGTTTTGGCGCCAGCTGGTCTTACAAAGGTTTAATTGAAAACAAACCAACAAATTATTCTGATTGGCGGTTGTTGCCATTTTTCACCGATAATATTTATGGACCACTACTTTCGGCTTTTAAAGAAAGTGGCTTTGTCGAAAACACAAACCTTTTTGTTTTTGCCTATGACTTTCGTAAGTCAATCACGGACTCGGCGCAGTCTTTAAAACAGTTTATCGATCAAGAAGTTGTTCCGAGAAATCCTGGTAAGAAGATTAATGTAATTGCTCATAGTATGGGTGGACTTGTTGCTAGGCAGTGTATTGAAAAAACTGTCGGGTGCTCTGATGAAATAGACAAGACTATTACTGGTGGGTCACCTCACCAGGGAACACTAAAAGCATACAAGTTGTGGGAAGGCGGTGTTGTGGAAGACGATAATGTAGTTACCAGGACTATTGAAGAAGCAGCGATTACTGCTTTGAACCCGATCTTTTTGACGCGGAAAGATATTATTCAAAACCGTTTTCCTGGTGTTCGTGATTTTTTACCTATTTTTGATTACATTTCCGGAAGGCCTTACATAGCGCTATCCCCACAGGCAAAAAATCAAAATCTCACCAATCTTGTTCCCGTATCAGATGTTTTTGCAGGAAACTTGCTGGCTTTGTCGGGCAATAGCAATGCGACTGAATTACAATACAACACCACTGACCCAAAATGGTGGGAAAAAAAGCTTGGTTTATGGGCGGATGGGAAACCGGTTTCAAATACGAGTGGTCTTGGTGACGGGACGGTTCTCAAAATGAGTTCGGAGGTTTTGCTGGCTTCAAATAAACACTATTCATTGGAGCACGTTGATTACTTCAGAGACCAAAGATCAATAAATGACATTTTTAGTTATTTGGGGTTGCTAAGTCCGTCGGTAATTTCAGCGCCACCTTTAATCATGGATGTGTTGGCTTTCGTGATCCATTCTCCGGCAACAATATTGGTCAAGGACCGAAACGGGAATGTTGTTGGACATAACGATGCCGGGAAAGCCGTGTTTGTTTCGAATCCAAAATCTTCGGATTATAGTGTGACCGTTTCGGGAACTGGCGCGGGAGATTATGTCCTTGAAACTTTTTATTTAACAGATAAGACAACCTTTAGAGATACGTTTGCCGGATCAATAAAGCCGGGACAAAGACAGACAATTAAATTTAAAACGTCTGGTGGTTCGACACCACAAATTGGAGAGAGTTCATCTTTTGATCTTTATCAGTCGCTTTTGTCTCGCCTTAAACAAATTGATCATTCAGATAAAATAGCCTTTAAAATTAAGTGGGCGATTGAGGGAATTTTGTGGCAAAGCTGGTTTGACCGGGACGAAGAGACAGAAAGAGAACGGTTTGACACCAGTCGGGATAATTTGCGATTTGCGCTACTCTTATCTTCCTACCGTGACATTGGGAAAATTCTGGCGGGGGAAATTAGACCTGAAAAAAGGGAAGTTCTTAAGGAAGCCTTGAATGACCTACTGGAATTGACAGTTAAAATTGAGCCTGGTTTGAAAATCTCAAAGAACGATATCCAACAAAAAATTGGCTTGCTTAACAAAAGCTTGGCAGACTCGAAAATTGGATCTTTAATGGCGGAAGGCCTTAATTATTTACAGGCGCAGGAGTATCTTAGCCGAGCACAAGTGTTTTTGAACGCCGGTGAAAATGAAAGAGCTTATCTTTTGACTTTTTTGATTTCAATTCTCATTACGAAAGAGTTTTAGAACAGGCTAAACGGGCGCTTAATTTTAGCCTTTTGTGGACCCGGAAGGAATTGAACCTTCTACCTTTCCCATGTGAAGGGACTGTTCTGCCGGTGAACTACGGGTCCTTTAGACAAGTGCTATTATATCAATATGGTTGAGTTATTTAAGCGATCTTTTGGCATTGTTTGGGAATTTATTGAATCTTCGACATTTGCTCTTGGAGCATTTGTAGTTATTTATTTGTTTTTCTTTCAAGTAGGGATAGTTAATGGCGCGTCGTCTTACCCAACCATAATAGATGGTGAAAGATTTATTACTGACAAGGTTTCATACCGTTTTCAGTCCCCTGCCAGAGGAGATTTTGTCGTTGTTAATTCTCCGAGAAACCCAAATGTGGATTTAATCAAGAGAATAGTTGGTCTTCCTGGGGAAACTATTAAGATTTCGGGTGGAGTGGTTTTTTTAAATGGGAATCAATTTAAAGAGGACTATTTACAACCCGGGGTAAAAACCTTTTCGGGGAGTTTTCTTTCTGAAGACACGCCGTTTATGATTCCGGAACGGAGTTTTTTTGTTTTGGGAGACAACCGGACTCATTCAAGTGACTCGCGCTATTTTGGACTGATCGCCGTCGAAATGTTCGTTGGCAGAGCAGCC
>CAYPLU010000003.1:11286-28749 GCA_964411775.1 uncultured Gammaproteobacteria bacterium
GCCCTTATTATCTGGCCTCCGGAACAGTTTGGGAGACCTTAAACTCTTGCGTGGATTTGAGTTAACAGGTACACTTATGGGATTATGCTTGATGCGATAAAGAACATCTTCGGAGTTTTTTGGGAGTTTATTGAAGCAATTGTTTTTGCTCTGGCGATCTTTGTAGTAGTGTACCTGTTTCTTTTCCAGCCAAATCAAGTCAAAGGTAGTTCAATGTATCCAACCTTCAAAGATGGTGAGTATATTTTGACGGATAAAATTTCCTATCGTTTAGGTCAGCCAAAACATGGTGAGGTGGTGGTTTTTAAATCGCCAAAAAATGAAAATGTGGATTTTATCAAGCGTATTGTTGGCCTCCCGGGAGACACAGTAAAAATTAGCAAGGGAAAAGTCTATTTGAACGGAAAACTTTTGGACGAGTCGGAATATCTTGATCAAAGTATCTACACCGGTCCGGAATCGTTTTTGGCAGAAAATCAGGAAATTACGGTTCCTGACGGGAAATATTTTGTACTAGGGGATAATCGCCCTCATTCGAGTGACTCGCGCGATTTTGGACCGGTCACTACCGATGAGTTTGTCGGAAAAGTCTTTTTTCGCTATTTCCCAATCGACCGATTCGGGAAAATAGATCCGGCGGTCTATTCGTTGAACTAATTTACCTCACCTAAATTTTCAGCTTCGAGTTCAATGGTGGTGGAAGAAGCATTTAGTTTCAAATCGGAAAGTGCTTCTTTAATCTTTCGGAGAACCTCACCGGTTTGTTCAAGATTGCCTTTTAAAACTAAAACCATTCTGGCTTCGCGCATGGACTGGGTGACTTTAACCTTGGCTCCTAGATGGGAACTGAGGTTTTTTTCCATTTCGGCCAGTTCTTCGCTGTGAATTCTTTCCTCGGAATGACGGGGGGCAATATTAGCTTTGGCTTTGAATTGCCTGGCCATTTCTTCAGCCCGCCGGACACTGCCTTCTTCACGCAAAATTTGACGGAGCGCCTCAACCATTTGATTAGGATCTTCAATGGCTGCTAGAGCCCGAATGTGGCCTTCAGTGACGATTCCAGCTAGGAGAGCATCTTTTAGAGCGTCAGGCAGGGTCAAGAGTCTCAGGGAGTTACTGACAAATGACTGAGATTTACCAACCCTTTGGGCAATTTCAGCAGTTCCCAGACCAAATTCATCCATCATGCGCTTGAAACCTTGAGCACGTTCGAGAGGGTTGAGGTCAACGCGTTGGACGTTTTCCACAATGGCCATTTCGAGCATTCCCCGGTGCGAAGTCTTTTTAATAATGGTTGGAACTTTTTCCAGACCAACCACGCGGGAAGCGCGCCAACGACGCTCTCCGGCGATGATTTGGTAGCCGGCAGGGGTTTCAGCCACCACAATTGGCTCCAAAATTCCGTGTTCACGAATTGATTCAACTAAGTCTGCTAGTGATTCGGGGGTAATAAGCCCACGTGGTTGAAGCGGATTTGGCTGTAGAAGATTAATGTCGAGATAAGTGATTTGTGAAGGTATTTGATCGGCCATTTTCTATTGTGTTACAGTGATAACTCTTTTTCCCTGACGTTTAATGAATTTGACTACCCCGTTAACGACAGAATAAATGGTGTAATCAGAGGCAAGCCTCGTACCTAGGCCGGATTTAAAACCGCTCCCCTTTTGGCGAATAATGATGCTTCCCGGTTTTACCTTTTCGCCGGCGAATGCCTTAACACCAAGTCGCTTAGCAAGCGAATCGCGATTTCCTTTAACTGCTCCACCGGCTTTGACGTGTGCCATAACTTTAGTTTAGCTTAAATACACAAATGTTTCGTCTAACGACGGCATGAGGACGATAGTATGAGTATGGTCCAGCTTCCAAACTATATCCCATAACTTTTGCTTTGTCAATTGTCTTTTTCACACATTCTTTGTTCTCATTACCAAACGAGTTAAAGCTTGGAAGAACCATTACAATTAAGCTGTTTTTCTTAAGAATTTTTGTCCAGTCGGCGAGAGATCTTTCGTAAAGAGCCGTTAGTTTAAGACTAATGAGACCAAGGTTGCTGCGTAGAAAGTTTTCATTACTTGGCCCCAGATCAGGCTCGGTAACGATGTAATCAATAGAATTAGGCTTTAGGGCCTGGGAGATCGTCTCACTACTTTTATGCTGGATGGAAAAATTGTTTTTCAAGCCGTATTCACCTTTAATCCAGGCTAGATTTTTTTCAGATCGGCGAATTTGGTCTATTTGCGAATCCGACCCAATTACAGACATACCGGTGACCATTGCTTCGGCTAGGACAGTGCCAACACCACAGAAAGGATCAAGGAGAGTCTTATTTTGGAATTCGTCTCTTCTTACGGCAAGATTGACCATCATCCGGGCCACTTTTGGGGGGATCATGCCAATATGACCCTCGGCTTCTGGTCTGCCGTAGTCTCTTTTTCCCCAATCGGCAAAATCCTGCACCCAAACTGTTTGGCCAAGAACAATTTGTCCGGAGTCGGAAAAAAGGCAAACCAACTCATTAACCTTTTGCTTGGAAACAACAACACTAGTTAGTTCGGTCGAGGGCGCTTTTGGCAAAACAAAGCGAGCTTTGCGATCGTTTTCGATTAATTGCTGTTTAATTTTTTTGGCTAGTTCCATAAGGACAGCTTGGGGATTTTTGGGGATTGCCCCAAGTAGGCTAACTCCAAACTGAATGCTTTTCTCTTGTTCAACGGCTTTGACAAGGACTTGGGAAAAAAGGTCTGGGATCGACTCAAGGACAGCTTCTATTGATAATTCTTTTAGGATTTTGACAGTACCACCAAGCCTGGCTCCTAGCAATTTTGCGTCGGATTCGGAAATATCAGTTTGGGAAACGTTAGGGAGGAGTTGATCGATTTTTTTACCAAGAACGGCTTCAAGCTCAGCCAAGGCAAGCTCAGGAGCGTTTCCAAAAAGAAACAGGTGTTTCACGAAGATTATTTCTTTGAAATTGGTTTTGTAACCGTTTTCTTTGAAACTGGTTTTACGTCTCCATCGCCAAGTGAAAGAATGCGCAAACCGGTGATGAGGGGGCGGAAACCCATTACCTTGCGATAGCGACTTTTGGCTTTGAATTTGGCCACGCGGATTTTTTCACCTTTGCCGGCGTCTTCAATTCGAGCGGTTATTTTTTTTCCTTCAAGAATGGGCGCTCCAAGCTCAACGACATCATTTTTTGAGATTAAAAGGACCTCGCTAAGAAAAATGGTGTCCCCAACATTTCCGGCAATTCCATTGACCTCAATTTTTGAACCAACAGAAACAAGATGCTGTTTTCCTAGGTGGGAAATGATAGCAAAATCCATAGCGAGGTTGATTTTACAGTAAATATTGCCCTCCAACAAGAGGGTTACTCTAATTTGACCTGATTTTTGTTTAGACTCCGGATGATGTTTTCGGTAATTCCAAGACTGATCATGGTTGCCAAAACCGAACTGCCGCCGTAGGAAACGAGGGGTAAGGTGATTCCAGTAACAGGCAAAAGCCCCATGTTCATGCTGATGTTAATAAACAGTTGGATTAGGAAAAAACTACCAAGGCCGATTAAAGTCAGGTCGATTGTTTGATCTTTTGCCCGGCCGACGTAGGAAAAAATTCGCCAAAGCAGGACAAAGTAGATGGCAAGCATGATAGTCGTTCCGGTAAAGCCAAATTCTTCGGCAATGGAAGCAAACACAAAATCGGTGTGCTTCTCCGGCAGGAAAAGAAGGTGGGTCTGAGTACCAAAACCTAAGCCCTGACCAAAAATCATCCCCGAACCGACGGTGATGATCGCTTGAATAGCATTGTAGCTGGCACCTTGGGGATCAAGCCCGGGTGAAATAAAGCTGACAAGGCGTTGTTTTTGATAGGCCGCCAAAAAATGCCAAAGCACGGGTAGAGAGGTAGCAATAACCGCAAGCACACTGCCCAGAAAATAGAGATTGACACCCGAGGCAAAAATCATAAGAGAAAAGCCTCCCAGGAAAACCAAGGCACTGCCAAGATCAGGCTGACGAAAAATGAGAACAAACGGAATTATGGCAATCAGGCCAATTTTTAGGAAGCTACTAAAGCGGTTTTTGTTCATACGAGATAGAAAAACCGCAAATGAGGCAATCAAAAACGGTTTTACAATTTCTGAAAATTGCAGCCGAAAAGAGGCGATGGAAATCCAGCGCACAGCTCCCCGACTTTCAAATCCAAGGGCGATGGTCAAAATCAGAAAAAAAAGTGAGACAAAATAGATTGGTTTAGCCAGAAAATGGTAGATCCGGTAGTCAATTTGGGAGAAGAGGAAAAAGAGGCAAAAGCCCATCAGGTAAAAGACGATTTGGGAGTCAAACTGCCCCGGAGCTACACTTAGTAAAATGGCTGACCCAAAACCACACAATAAAACGGCACAGACAAAGATGATCCAGTCGAAGTTAGTAAAAAGTTTCATGAGCGAAGAATTTCTAGAGCGTCGCCTTTTCTCAGCTCCTGGGAGAGCGTTTCTTTTTTGATGTAGTCTTCAAATTCTTTTGGCCAGTCGGGGAGAAGAACCGTCACTTTTTCGTCCATGGCCGTCCCGGCTAGCTTTCGGGCATCCTGAATTGAACGGACAAGTTCGGCTGCCTTACCTTGAGCGAGAAGATCCTCGTTAAGTTCGGTGTCTAGCCAGATTACGTAACCATCGGCTGACTCTTTGGATACTACCGATGGTTTCCTAGAAAATTCATTAAATCGATCTTCAGCGATCCAACCAAACTTTTCTCCTTCTTTTTTGCTTTTGACGTTAAGTTCCATTAATAGAAGATGTAGTAGGTCAATGTTAGTAATCGGTTTTTTAGGTTCTCTGTGCCATGCGTAACGACGAGGTTGTCGTAACTTGATATTTTGCTCTTTTCGTAAGGAAAGCCCGAGTTCAACCAGTTTCCTTATATGATTCATATCTTCGATCAATTCAGTCTCCTCAGGGGTTGTTGTTTGATGTGTTGGCCAATTAGTAAGATGAACGCTTTTTTGCCCGGTTAGATTTTTGTACATTTCCTCAGAGATGAATGGGGTGATGGGGGCCAGGAGTTTGGTAAGAGTTACTAAAACAAAATGCGCGGTCTGGTAAAAACTGGACTTGTCTGGTCCGTTTTCGGCTGTTGGCCCAACGCGATCGCGACTACGACGAATATACCAGAGCGAGAGGTCGTTTACAAAATTCTCAATTGCGACGGCGGCGGTCTGGGAATTGAAATCTTTTAAAGATTTGGTAACGGTATCGGTTACCTCAGCTAATCTTAAAAGAACCCATTTATCTAAAATGTTTTCCGAATCGAAATTGGTTTTTTCTTCCGGCGTCCAGCCATCAAGTTGAGCATATGTTACAAAAAAACTGTAAACATTCCAGAGTGTTAAGAAAAATTGCCGCCTAACTTCATCAGCCTTTTTGTATCCAAATAATAAATTCTCAGCCGGGTTAGCTTTGGCGTACATCCAACGCATGACATCCCCACCAATCTTGTCCGCACCTTCGTTGAACTCAATAGAATTTCCCCAGGATTTGTGCATTGGCCGACCATCTTCAGCCAGAAGTGACCCGTATCCCAAAACAGTTTTGAATGGCGGTTCCTTAGTTAAAACCGTACTCATAACTAACAAGGAGTAAAACCAATTTTTGAATTGGCCGGGGAAGGATTCAGTTATAAAGTCGGCGGGGAACCATTCCTGCCAATATTTTTTGTCAGTTAAATAATTTAATGTCGAAAACGGCACAATTCCAGCATCAAGCCAAGGGTTGCCAACATCAAGAATGCGGGCAGTTTCTTCGCCGCATTTTGAACATTTAATTTTGACTTCATCAATCCAAGGCCGATGAGGGGTGTTTCCTTCAAATTTGTCCCAACCGGCGACGGCTCGGCTTTTTAGTTCATCTTTTCCGCCCAGGACTTCAAAGTGGTTACATTTTTGGCATTCATAAATGGGGAGGGCCAGGCCCCAATAGCGGTTTTTCTTTGAAATTAGCCAATCATGCATATTTTTGAGCCAATCCAGTTCCCGATCCAGTCCAAATTCCGGAAGCCAGGCAATTTTCTTCGTCACTTCAACCAATTGTTCTCGCAGAGTTGCCTTGCCGGCTGAAGCATCCTGCGAAGGCCGGTCCATGGCGATATACCATTCATCGGCTACTTTCCAAACAAGTTCGGTCTTACAACGCCAACAGGCGGGGTAGCGGTGAGTATACTTGAATATTTCAAAAACCCAGCCGTTCTCTCTTTTGTTTTTCTCAAGAAAATCCAAAATGATTCGCGGATCTTTCTTGGCGTTTTTTCCGGAAAATTCCCCAAATCCTTCTAAATAAGACGCGTCGTCAGCAATCACCGGAATCATGGGTAAACCAAGTTTTTTGCCAAGCTTGAAGTCTTCTTCGCCGGCAGACACAGCCGTGTGCACTAAGCCAGTCCCCTCCACAACTGTTATGGGCATTAAGAGCGGATCGGTAGCAACAACAGAGTGAAACAGAGCTGGGTTTTCCTTCCTTGCTGCCTCGACTCCGGGAAGACCATCAAAAGCGCTTTGATATTTTAAGCCAACGAGCTCTCCTCCTAATACTTCTTTAAGAATTTGGCCATGATTACCTTTGAAGACAGCTTCTAACCTATCTTTTGCCAACCAAAACTTTTGACCAGATGTTCCTTCCACTAGTGCATATTTTATTTTTGCATCAACAGCGACAGCAACATTAGCAATAATTGTCCAGGGAGTGGTGGTCCAAACAAGCAAAGCTTCGTCTTTATGATTAACTAAAGGGAATTCCATGATGATGGACTCATGAACTAACTCCTTATAATCCTCGGTGAGCATTTCGTGCTGGGAAATGGCGGTTTCACAGCGAGGACACCAGGGAATAGATTCATGGCCTTTATAGACCCAGCCTCTTTCAAAACAAACTTTTAAGAAATGCCAAATCATATAATTATTTTCATCTGACATCGTGAAGTAGGAGTGGTCCCAATCCATGAAGTAACCTAGGCGTTTACTTTGCTCTGTTTGAATGGCGGAGTATTTTAAAACCCTGTCTTTACACTTGTTAACAAAGTTGGCAATGCCATAGATTTCGATGTCTTTTTTTGACTTAAAGCCAAGGTCTTTTTCGACTTCAACTTCGACCCAAAGGCCCTGACAATCAAAACCATTTTGGAAGCGTTGTTTTTTCCCTTGCAGGGAATTAAACCTTTGCCAAAGGTCCTTGTAGGTTCTGCCCCAGGCGTGGTGGATGCCCATGGGGTTATTGGCGGTTATTGGACCATCAATAAAGGAGAAATTTTCTTTTGAGTTATCGTTTTGGTGAAGATATTTTTTAACGATTCCCGATTTATACCACCAAGATAGTAATTCCCGCTCCATTTTTGGAAAGTCTACTTGAGAGGAAACTGGTTTAAATTGGTGTTTTTTCATAAAAAATCCGTCCTGCTTATTATACAAGGACGGTTTGATAATCTCACCCAGAAAGATTTAGGACAACTTACTTTCTTCTTTTGTCTTCCCTTGGACAACGATAGGACGGATAAGCTGGACACCGAGCGAAGCGAGCTTGTAGCCAACATTAAGCATGAAGCCCATGAGGAGGAGGTGGCCAACCAAGTTGGCCGTTGCCGAGAGCATCGTCCCGGAAATGATTTCTGTTGGCGGCATAGCGGGAACGGTTGTTCGCATTTGAGCCGGGAGGCTAGATAATAGAGATGAGCTTAGATCAATTGACACAGAGGGGAAATGAAAAATCTGGACGGGTGTAGTCTGGCCGGTAAAAATTTGATAGATATTAAAGGCGCCACCCAGGATGATGGCAACACCAACAATAAGAAGAAGATATCCAGTAATTTTTTCTCCAGAGGTATTCATGAGTCCAATGTACCACTTTTGGGGGTCCTGAAACAAGTTCAGGAAGCCGGAGATCCTTCGCACGACTCAGGATGAGCTTGTCAGCTCACTTTTTCTTTCGCAGAAACGAGGGGATATCGAGTTCTTCGCCGAACTCATCGCTGGTAAGGCCGGAAAGATCATCGGCGGGAGCGGATTTTTGATTGTTTTGATCATCGGCAACAACAGTTTGGCTTTTGGTTTGAGTTTGCACGGCTGGGGGTTGATATCTTGGGGTTGATGACATTATTCCGGGAGCCGGAGCTTCGAAACGAAGCTCGGCAAGACGCCGACGGTTTTCATCAAAGCCGGTGGCAATGACAGTGATCTTAATTTGATCAACTAAGGATTCGTCGATAGTGGCGCCAAAAATTATTCGGGCGTCAGCGTCAGCCGCAGCGGAAATGATCTTGGCCGCTTCGTCAACCTCACTCATAGTCATGTCAGGACCACCGATAACATTGAAAAGGACCCCCTTGGCGCCATCAATGGTGACCTCAAGAAGAGGTGAGGAAATTGCTTGACGAGCGGCCACGGCGGCACGATTTTCACCGCTTCCGGCACCAATACCCATGAGAGCAGAACCGGCATTGGTCATAATTGACCGAACGTCGGCAAAATCAACATTTATAAGGCCCGGCATGACGATAAGGTCAGAGATACCTTTGACCCCGGCTTCAAGAACAGAATCGGCCATACGAAAAGCGTCCAGAAGGGTGACCTTTTTGTCGATAACTTCAAGAATTCGCTGATTAGGAATAATGATTAAGGCATCAACTTTATCTTTAATGCCAGCGACACCTTCTTCGGCGACTACTTGCCGATGGGTTCCTTCAAAGGAAAATGGTTTGGTGACGACGGCAACAGTGAGGGCACCGGCCTTTTTGGCAATATCAGCAACAATGGCTGAGGCTCCTGTTCCGGTCCCCCCGCCCATGCCGGCGGTGACAAAAACCATGTCCGCGTCGGCGATTTTTTCTTCAATTTTGGCGGCTGACTCTTCCGCTGCTTTCATGCCCACCTCAGGATTGCCACCAGACCCAAGGCCTTTGGTTAAATTCTCACCAATTTGAATTTTTGTGGTCGCGGGATTACTTAGAAGAACCTGCGCATCGGTATTAATGACGACAAAATCAACGCCTTGAATTGTATTTGAGGAGATCATTGAGGCCACGGCGTTACCACCCCCGCCGCCAACACCAATGACTTTTATTTTTGCGAATCTGGTTAAATCTGGCTTTATTAACACCTTAAGTTAGAGAGTCAATTCTTTGACAAATGAGTGGGCAGAGTTTTAACTTCGAGTAGTTTTAGTGATCCTAGGGCAAAAAGGATTTGAGCAGCTTGGAAATTTTTTCGACAAACTTTGTCGGATCCAATTTCGGCGCAATCTTACCAAAGCCGGGTAGTTTTGGCAAGGAGGCCGAAACGTGGAATTTTGATTTTTTTGATTGGAAATCATGGACGCTTGTTAAACCGTATAAAACAAGTCCGGACGCGGCTGAAAATTGAGGACTATTAATTTCATCGATTAACCCGGAAAGTTTCACTATGGGTTGGGAAAAAGCGGAGCCGACCCGGCAGGGCATGGCAAGTCTGGATCGACTGGCTTCTAAAATGCCAACAGTTAAAGAGCCGCCGCCGGTTATGACAACCCCTGAAGGGGTCATGCCACCAAAACCACTCTTTTGAATTTCTAGACCGATGAAGGTGAAAATCTCGGATAGCCGGGGTTTAATAATTCCTTCAACGAGGGTTTTTCGGGAAATTTTTCTCAACTCTTCGGGAAGGCCAAGGTGAGAAATATCTAATTCATCGGTGTTTTTCACTTCTTTTTTCTCAATTTCCTCAAGGTCGTCACTGTCAAAAGCAAATTTTGGCTTGGCTTTTTCGGAAAGATGAAGTTTAATTTTTTCGGCACTTTCCAGACTTACTCGGAGACCAACGGCAATGTCATTAGTCACGTTTCTGGCTCCAACAGGCAAAACAGACGAATAGGAAAGGGCGCCGTCAACCCAGATGGCAATGTCAGTAGTCCCGGCGCCAATGTCGACGAGAACGACACCAAGTTCTTTCTCGGTCTCAGAAAGAACGGCCTCTGATGAGGCTAAGCCGGAATAAACAAGTGCAGCAATATCGATGCCCACTTCGCTAATGCATTTAGCCAAGTTTCTGATGGCGGTAGTGGCACCAGTCACAATTTGCGTTTCAACCTCAAGCCGAATACCAGTCATTCCCAGGGGATCTTTGATGCCAGGTTGGCCATCGACGACAAAATCTCGAGGTAAGACATGAATTATTTCTCGTGATGAGGGAATGGAAACGGCTCGGGTGGCCTCAACGACACGAGTAATATCAGTTTCGCGAATTGCGCCTTCTGGTGCAGAAACGGCGACAACACCATTACTATTTTGGCTAGCAATATGAGCTCCACCAACGGAAATAGAGGCGGATCCAATGGAGAGACCGGCCATTCGCTCGGCTGCATCAACACTGTCAGAAATCGAGGCGATTGCTTCCTCAATATCGACTACCTGGCCTTTTCGAATACCCCTGGCTGGAACGGTGGAGACACCGATAACAGAAAGAGTTTCTTCTTTGATTGGCGAAGCAATTACGGTAGTGATTTTTGATGATCCGATGTCAATTGCCGTGACGATTTTGTCTTTTGCCATAATTATTTTTCACCTCATGACTGCCTTATTGAAACGCAGATCAATGACACTTACTTTTTCTTTACCCATTGTAACTTCGGGCAGAAGGAGTTGTAAAGAGCGCACCTGTATGGAAAGATCCTTTGTCGATGAAAAAAAGATGGTTGCCCCGGAAACTGAAGCCGTTATGGTTTTGTCTTGAATCAGAAAGGGCGTCTCAAAGGGTAAACCAGCTGAGGTGAGGTTTTCAATCAGAACTTGCTCGGCTGACGGTTTTTGAATTGGGATAATGAGTTTTGGGCGCAAAAAACGAAGCCAAAGGTAGCCGCCGGTTAAGACAAGAAATAGTAAAAGAAATGGCAAAAAAATAAATACGACTTTTGACACTTACTTAGTCTAGCAGTTTTTCAATCTCTAAGACTATTTTCCCGGCCGGATCAGAAATTAGGTGTCTTGAAGCATTTCTGAGTGACGTTTGGTAGCGGTCAAGGTTTTTTATTAACTCGTCCAGTTTTCCAATTAATACAGAGGGGGTGGCGTTTTTTTGATCAAGGATGATTCCGCCACCAATTGATTCATAGAACTTGGCGTTTAGATATTGCTCGTTTCTACCCGCCCAAGGTAAAGGAATTAAAACTGCGGGTTTGGTTAAGGCTAAAAGATCGGTAATTGTATTGGCGCCGGAGCGGCCGACTATGACATTTGATTCTTTAAGAACCCAGCCAATATCGTCTGGGCCAATATATTCCTGAAGCAGATAGTTTGCTCGCAGCTTGGGGGGGAGAGTATGGACAAATTTCTCAAGGTCGGACTTGTCTTTGAATTCCTCAGATTTGCCGGTTTGATGAATGATGAAATATTTTTTTAGAAGTTCTGGAAGACTGTCCTTAACAAGCTTATTAATGCTATGAGAGCCCATGTTGCCGCCGGTTATCCAGATGGTTCGTGTTGAACTGGAGTTGTTTTTCATCGCCTGCTGGTAAATCTGGTATAGAGGAGTTTTTTTGATGGTAAAGGTTTCTTCGCGAATAGGGTTTCCTGTTAGAACCGCCTTTTCTTTATCCACTTCGGAAAGAGAACTTTCCCAGGAGAGAAAAACTTTTTTGGAAAGGAATTGAATGAAACGGTTAGCTCTACCAACGGTTATGGTTTGCTCATGGGTGACAACCGGAATATCAAGAAACCAAGCAGCTAGAGTAACAGGGACAGCGATATAACCACCAAAGGACAAGACAATCTGCGGGCGGTATCTAATAAGCCACCAAAGTGATTGGAAAAACCCAACCGGAATTTTAAGAAGCGAGAGAAAAAACCTTTTGGTAATGCGGCTTTGAAGGCGACCGGTTGTGATACCTAAAAAACGAACATCTGAATTATCTTTAAAGATATTAAATTCGTTAGAAACGGCAGTATCACCTTCGAAGGCGTACTTTCTCCCGATGAAGGAAATCTCCCAGTGGGATTTATCCTCAAGTAGCTTTGAGATGACAGCCATGGCGGGGGTAAGGTGACCACCAGTGATGAAAATTTTTCGCTTCATTTTGAACGGTAAATAATGTTGAAAAGGATTCCAATCCCAAGCATCTCAGTGACCAGAGCTGATCCCCCGTAAGAAATAAGCGGCAGGGGCACTCCTGTTAATGGAATAAGAGCGCTCATTGAGGCAATGTTAACAAGAGTTTGCGAACAAAGCCAAAAAAGGATCCCGCTTCCAAGAATTTTGCCAAATTTGTCTTCGACAGCGAGAACGGCTCTGAATGACCGGTAGAAGAAAAAAACAAAAAGACCCAAAAGAATTGTTGCGCCAATTAATCCCAGCTCTTCAGCGATGATGGCAAAAATTGAATCGGTCATTGATTCTGGAAGATAGGAATATTTCTGACGCGAGTTGCCTAACCCCAAACCAAAAATTCCACCGCTACCAATGGCAATGATTGCTTGGCGGATATGATAAGAGGCGCCTAAGGGGTCTGAATCAGGGTCAAAAAAGGTGGTGATTCGGCGCAGGCGATAGGGTGATTTAATGGCTAAGCCAATAGCCCCCAGAACAATTACCGGGACAAGAGCAAGAAGGCCTAGGATTTCTCCCCCGGCCACAAAATAGATTGAAATTGAGGTCGTCAAAAGAACGACGGCCGTGCCCATGTCAGGTTCGAGAATAATCAGCCCCACCAAAATGGAAATTAGCAGCATAAAGGCAGGAAGCCGGCCCTTTTCCTTGACCGTTAACCAGGTTGATAAGTAGAGAATTAAGGAAAGTTTTGCTAACTCCGACGGCTGAAGGACGGTAAAGCCTAAATTGATCCAGCGATGAGCTCCGTAGGCTCTGACACCAAGTCCGGGAACAAAAACGGCTAGCAAAAGGATAATGGAAGTGACTAAGGCCGGTAGAGCAAGTGCTTTTAGCCGTCGGTAGTCAAATAAAAAGGCAGCGACACCGACACCAACTCCTAAAATGACCCATTTTATTTGTTCTTTTAAAAAGAAATATTTGTCATTGAAGCTTTGGAGAGCCTGGGCGCTACTGGCATCGTAAACCATAACGATGCCAAAAAGAAGAAGGCCAAGAACACAAAAGACGGGCCAGAGATCGGGGGCTAGTTTATCACTCCTAACCATAGGCCAAAAATCGCAAGTAGAATGGCAAGTATCCAAAATCGAGTGACTACTTTTGGCTCTTCCCAACCGCGATACATAAACCAAAGATGCAAAGGAGCAACGGTCATGAGTTTTTGGCCGCGATATTTTTTGGAAAGCATTTGGAAAAGGGAGCTGGCAACTTCAATCACAAAGACGCCGCCAATAATGACCAGGGCAAAGACTTTTCCAGTTAAAAGGCCAACAACAGCCAGGGTGGCACCAAAAGCAAGGGAGCCGGTGTCTCCTAGCTCAATTCGTCCGGGAAAGACATTGAAGTAGAGAAAGGCAATGAGAGCTCCAAGCCAGACAGCGGTAAAAAGAGCTAAGGAAGGATGAAGAAGTTGGGCCGCCAGAATGGTCATAGCAATTAGACCAATAAAAAGAGTGCCAACTGAAAGGCCGTCTAAGCCGTCAGTAATATTAAAGGCGTTAGCAAAGGCAACAACAATAAAGGCAGTGAGGGGGATAAAGAAAATGCCAATCGGGAGAATGCCAAACCAGTGGACGTTAATAAAGTCGTAGCCAAGGAAGAAATAGAAAAAGGCGCCAATTATCAGCCCCAGAATTATCTGGACCACGAGCTTATGCCTCATGCGAAGTTCGAATAGACCAAGATGAGGGATACGGAAATTCTTTTTTATATCGTCATAGAGACCCAAAAGGCCGAAAGAAAGCATTGAGAAAATCAGGACAAAAAGCTCGCCCCCTTTTGTCTCAAGTCCCAAAATTCCGGTGGCCCAAAGAGAAAGAATAACCGTCACTACAACGACTAAGATTCCCCCACCAAGCGGTCGTTTACCCTTGTATGACAGGAGTTTGGCGGTAATGGAAGCGGCTTTGTTGTCAATTTGAGTCTTTCGTTTATCTTCCTGAGTTCGGTGCATGTGAATTTTAAAGAGGAAATCAATGAAGGGGACCATAAGGACAACGGTAATGAAAAAGGAGAGAAGGAGTAGTCCTAAGAGTTGTGCCATACGACTTTCTATTATACTTCTGAATTTGGAAAGAGCAAAGATTTGACTTTGCCGGGTATAATTGGTTGATTACATGACAACTTACACGATTCATGGTGGAGGCAATCTTTCTGGAAAGGTTCGTGTGACTGGAAACAAAAACTCCATTTTGCCTCTCATGGCGGCCTCTCTTCTCGGCACAGGGAAAATCACTCTTCAGAACGTTCCTCAGATTTCCGATGTCGAAGTAATGCGTGAGACTCTTTCGCTTCTTGGAGTATCGACCAAATATACCGATCTCCATTCTTTAGAGATCGACAGTTCAAACAAAAAATATGGAGTGATCCCCGGTGAATTAACGGGGAAACTGCGAGCGTCGATTCTTCTTCTTGGACCAATGCTGGCTGTTTTTGGAAAGGCGGAAATGGGCTTCCCTGGCGGCGATGTCATTGGAAAAAGAGCCATCAGTACTCATCTTGATGGTTTGACCAAACTCGGGGCGACTTTTGAACTGACTAGCGAGAAAATTGTCGCCAAGCTTACTAAAAACAAAACTGATGATAGAAGAATTTTTTTAGATGAGTCATCGGTAACTGGAACGGAAAACATTCTACTCCTTGCCGCTGCTCAAGATCGAGAGACCGTAATTGAGAATGCGGCTTGTGAGCCGCATGTGGTTGATCTTTGTGAGATGCTTTCAAAAATGGGCGTTCGGGTTTCCGGAGCAGGAACTAACCATCTCACCGTTGCCGGTACAACCAAAGAGAGAAAACCGGTAACCCAGAAAGTTGGGGCAGACTATATAGACGCAGCCACTTTTGCTATTGCTGCGGCGATCACTCATAGTCAAATCGTAATTGGGCCCATTAAACAACTAGAAATGGAGATGATTCTCCTTTACCTGTCTCGGTTTGGTGTCAGATACCGCTGGAAGACAGATGAGATGTTAGAAATTCTTCCGAGTGATTTAGTGGTTAATACCGAAGGGGTTTGGGTTAGGCAAAAATTTCAAACTCGGCCTTGGCCGGGTTTTTCGCCAGATCTAATGAGTCCACTGATTATTTTGGCGACCCAGGCCCGGGGAACGGCATTATTACATGACTGGATGTATGAAACAAGATTCTTCTTTACAGACAAACTGGTCGCCATGGGGGCAAATATCACTCTTTGCGACCCTCACCGGGTTTTGGTCACGGGACCAACCAAACTTCACGGCCGGCATCTGAATTCGCCTGACATCCGGGCGGGGATGTCTTTTGTGTTAGCGGGATTGATGGCTGAAGGGGTAACAACGGTAGACCGGGCTGAGTTAATTGAAAGAGGGTATGAAGACCCGGTTGAAAGATTAGTTAAATTGGGGGCAGTTATTTCAAGATTTTGAATCCCGACGGTTAGATTATAACAACCAATTCTCCCATTTTGACCGACTTTTCTAAATCCAATATATTATTGTTATTCATCCGAACACACCCACTACTCTCCTGCGTGTAGTTAATTGTGTGTGATTTTACGTAGGATTGTCTATATTTCCAATTGTCGACAAAGCCGTGAATTGAGTGTTTTATTTTTTCTCCCTTCAGATTAGCCAGTATAAATAGCACTGGACCAATTCCAGTCCAGTTGTTTTTGCTGCCTTTATAAATTGTTCCATCTTTGGTTCGATAGCTTGGGTAAAGCCACCGTTCAATAATTTTGAAGAGGCCTCTTTGGATAGGGGACTCGGTTGCTCCGACACTTACACGGTAAATTTTGGGGATTGATCCCCACGGTAAATAAAAAAGGCGGCAAAGGCTGCGACTAATGACGATCATGTGTTAGAATTGTAGCACTACATGAGCATAAATTCTAAAATTGCGGTGGTTGTTTTGGCCGCGGGTAAAGGGAAGCGGATGCGATCTGAAGAACCAAAGGTAATTAAAAAACTTTTAGAAAAACCTGTGGTTGTTTGGAGCCTTGAAACACTTAAGTCTGCCGGCCTAAACGAGATTTATGTTGTTGTTGGCCACAGATCTGAGTTGGTTGAACGAACGATTAGGGAGCATTGCTATAATGACGTTCATTTTGTAGCTGAGCCGGAGCTCCTTGGAACTGCACGTTCAACAGCAACTGGTCTTGCTCAACTCCCAAAAGACATTCAAACGGTTTTGGTTGTATTTGGGGATGATTCGGCTTTGTATTCACAAAAAACTTTTCAAAAATTATTGGACTACTTTTACCACTCAGAGGCACCAGGTGTTCTTCTCACGGCAGTTAGAAAAGTACCGTCTTCAGTTGGGGGACTGCTGAAAGATTCGTCAGATAAGGTAACTGGCGTGGCAACAATGGAGAAACTTATAGAGTTAAATTTGCCTGAACACGATGTTTTGTGTGGAGTTATGTGTTTTGATCGACAGTGGCTGGAGGATAACCTTCCACTGGTGAAGATCAATGAAAAGAGTGGTGAATATCCACTACCGGCTTTAATTGGAATTGCTTCTTCAAAGGGAGAGCACCTTCACACATTTCGTCTGGACGACCCAAACGAGTGGGAAAGTTTTAATACCCCAGACGAGGCCAAACGGGTAGAATTAATTTTAAAGAAGCGCCAAGATGAAAAGCGGAATTGAAAAAGGGAGGACTGACTACCACGTCCATTTTACTAAGAATAAAGATGGTACTCCGGTTTTAGAGCCGATTTTTGCCGCCGCCGAGAAAAACAGTGTTGTAAGTATGGCACTAATGCTTCGGGCAGAGACGCCCGAGAACTTCGCGGCAATTATTAAAGAGGGAGAAATACATGGAATTGAGGTCTTTACTGGAATTGAATATATGGCACGCTTGAGCGGAAAATTGACGCCAGTGATTGCGCTGGGATTTGAACCGGACAACGCAGAGATTCAAGATATACTTGGCCCAGAAGCAAAAATGTCGCAAAACATTGCCGTTGCCAAGCACCAATATGAACTTTTAAAAAGAGAGGGGTTTAGATTTGATAACCTGGATCAGGAGCTGTCGGTGCTTCTCAAAAAGGTATTGGTTGGCAAAATTACGCAAAAGGCAGCATCACTTTGCCAGCTTGTAATTGAAAATGGCGCTAACGCAGCAGCTCTTGAGACGCTAATTGAAACAAACCGGGAAATTTACGAAGGCATGAAACAGGAAGAGCTTTTTAAAAGCAAACCCGAGTTGTTAAATCGTGAGTTCTTGAGAAGACACTTCTTCGATGTTGGTAAAGAGGGATATGTACCAATTCAACTTACTGCAGAAGACTTTATCAACCTTATCCACAAGGCTGGTGGAGCCGTTCTTTTGTCGCATGAGCCCCCCAAAAACCCATTTATCTG
>CAYPLU010000003.1:28759-33581 GCA_964411775.1 uncultured Gammaproteobacteria bacterium
GGGATCAGTTAAAAGATCTTGGGATCGATGGAATAACTGCCTGGCATGGTGGCAAACTTGATCAACAAATTGTTTCTGTTTGTGTTCGTTTACGAAAAGAAGGGTTTTTGACACTTGGAGGTAGCGATCATGATCCAGAAAAGGATCATTGGCAAGTGGGTATTGGTGATGGCAGTCTTTTTATCTCACCTAGACGGGGAAACGAACTATCTTGCCGGTTGCAACAAATCAGAAATCAGATACTTTCACCAGGATCTGCTTAGTCGTGTTGATTTCCCAATCCTTATTGTTGATAAACGGTTCTTTATGATTAGGTTTGAGATTTCTACAATAATTTTTTGCGCGTTACTACTAGCGTGAAGAATTTTTTCTTGACCTAAAAAGATTCCCACATGTTCAATGTTCCATTCGGGAAATTCTTCAAAAAAAATAAGATCGCCTTTTTTGATATCTTTTCGATCAATATCTTTTCCTACCAAAGCTTGCCATTTGGCTAGTTTGGGGAGCCAAATGCCTTTGGTATTGAACATCACCCACTGAACGAGAGAAGAACAGTCAAAGCCTGTTTCAATTGATTTCCCGCCCAGGTGATACGGAAGACCAACGAGATTTGAGATAATTTCATCTAGGGGAACGGTTTTTTCGGGACGAAAAAATTCTTTTCCTTTGACTAACTCGATCCGGTCATCAAATTTCACCCAGCCAATGACTTTTGGGGCAATGTTAACAAAATCATGATATACAGTAGCGGCAATCCAGTCCCCTATCACTACTCCGCGAAAAAGCTCACCGGCCATTAACTCATTTTTCGTCACCGTTTGGCCATCTTCCGCTTCAACCGTCATCATGTCTTTGCTTGGAAGATTTTGCAAAAGTCGGTCGGTTTCTTTAGAATCACGATGATAATGGTGGATATGCGTGGTCACTTCCCTTTTGACCCGGAACCATTCACCGACGGATTCATCTTTATCCAAAGAGGTAATGGTTATTTCTTTGGCAGGAAGTTTTTCTTGCAGTTTTTTAACAAGACCCTCGGTCATGAGAACAACTTTGTTTTCTTGGACCAAAATAAAAAACTTATCTCCCCATAGTTCGCGGTTTTTTGTTTCAAAATTCTCAATAATTTTTTTTATTGCTGGGGTCATTCTTTGGAATTTATTATTTCTTTCACCGTCTTTTGATCACTCCAGGGAATTTCTTTGCCGCCGATATTTAGGGACTTCTGGTGGCCGACACCAGTTATTATTATGACGTCTCCTCGTTTAGCCATATCAATGGCAGTTTTTATAGCTTCTTTTCTATCAAAAACTTTTTGGAAGTTTTTGTAATCGGATTCAATTAGAGATTTTTCGAGAGTGTCAATTATTTTTTTTGGGTCTTCAAGATAAGTGTCCTCATGGGTTAAAACTATTTGATCGTCAAACTTAGCCGCTATGGCTGCCATAATGGGACGCTTGCCTTTATCCCTACTTCCGGTAGCACCAAAGACGTGGATAAGTTT
This sequence comes from uncultured Gammaproteobacteria bacterium, assembly GCA_964411775.1. Lineage (GTDB taxonomy): Bacteria > Patescibacteriota > Microgenomatia > JAMCZE01 > JAMCZE01 > CAYPLU01. The sequence continues at coordinate 30,261 of CAYPLU010000003.1, forward strand.
GCCGTTATATTTGGTGAGTGTTTTGGCAACTGGTAACACTTTTTCAAATTCTTTCGGGGTGTGAGCAAAATCAACAATAACTAAGAAGGGTTCGGAACTAACTACTTCCATTCTTCCGGAGGGTCTTTCAAAAGTTTTTAAGGCTTTTGCGATTGTTTTATCGTCAACACCCATTTCACGAGCAGCGGCAATAGCAGCAAGAGAGTTGTGAATGTTATATTCACCGACAAGATTTGTCTCAAAAAGATTTCCTTTGTTTTCAAAAGATGATCCTGATGATTGGTAGGATATTTTTCGGGCTTCAACGTCTGCCTTATGTTTAACTCCGTAGGAAATCAGTTTTTGCGATTTGGTTTTAGAAAGGACGAAATCGAAACTAGGATCGTCGGCGTTGGCGATGATAATTGGGCACTGGAGAAGAAACTTTATTTTGACATTTTGATAATTTTCAAAATTTTTGTGGTAGTCCAAATGTTCATTATTGGCAATGTTTGTTAAAACGCCCACCGAAAAATTAATAAAACTGGTCCGGTATTGGGCCGCTCCAATTGAAGTCACTTCCAAAACCACGTGAGTACACTTGTTTTGGAAACACTGCCACATAAAATGTTGGAGTTTCCCCCGTCCGGGACTGGAAGCGTGGGCTGATGACAAAGTGGAGATAACACCAACTTTGAGTCCGGCAGCGGTTAGGAGGTGATGAATTAAATTCACCGTGGTGGTTTTCCCGTCAGTCCCGGTAACACCGATGACGGTGATTTTGTTTTTGGGATAACGGAAGATTAGGGATGCAACTAGTGATTCAAAGTAATGAAGAATATTTTTCAAAAATTGAATGAAACGTGGGTTTTGGGGACGATTGTTAATGTAGGGAATCATTTATTTGACTGTCTAATTATATCATTTTAGGGCGTCATTCCTTTGTAAAATACAATGTCTCGAATAATGCTGAAAAAAATTGGTCCGGCGGTGTCACTTCCCCAGGGACGAACCTCAGGTTCATTCAGCTTGACAAAGATGAGAAACTTTGGTTTGTCGGCCGGGAAAAAACCAATTACCGAAGCGGTGGTGCCTTTTTCCTTGTATTTTCCACCAACGGCGATTTGAGCTGTGCCGCTTTTGGCAGCAATTTTGAATCCGTTTAATTCACGAATTCGGTCTCTTGGAAAATGAACCGGACTTGACTCGGCTACCTGAACCATCATTTGCGAAACGAGTTTAGAGGTTGTGTTGGTAATGACTTTTTGGGGGACGGGGTAGTTTACAGAAATTATGTTGCCATTTGGCTCCTTAATTTGGCGAACAAAGTGCGGGGTTGGCAAAAAACCGCCGTTAGCTATGGCAGAAAAAGCTTTGACCATTTGGGCCGAATTAACCACAACGCCCTGACCGAATGTCAAAGTTGCCTGATCGATTTCATAATAACTTGATGCCGGTCGAAACTCGGAGCTTTCTTCTTCTTCGAGATCAATGCCGCTTTTTTTGGAAAAGCCGAATTTTCTCAGGTAGTCGTAAAGTTTTACAAAGCCCAACTCTTCGCCAACAAAAATCATTCCGGTGTTGTCAGAGTTAATAAGAGTCTCAGTCATTGTTAGGTGGGGATGGTATTGGTCGTTGAAGGTGTGCACATAATATTCCCCTATTTTCCTTGGACCGCTGCAGCGATCATCGCATTTTGTCTCCGGCTTAACTGCCTCTTCATTGATGGCCGCGGCCATTACAATCGGCTTCATGATAGATCCTGGTTCATAAAGTTCAGCTACGGCCGGATTTTTGTAAAGACTGGTGTCGTAATAGGTAAAATTGGCCGGGTCATATTTTGGGTAGCTTGACATTGCCAGAATTTCGCCAGAGTTTGGGTCCATAACAATGGCAGTGCCACCGGTGGCTTTCCAGGTATCAATGCCATCGGCCAGATTTTTTTCGACGAATAGTTGGATTGGCCGGTCAATTGAAGTAATGAGATTATTGCCGTTTCGTTTTTCTACCACCGTCTCGTCGCCAATGGCAATGGGGCGGCCTAGGGCATCTTTTTCTATCCGTAATTGTCCGGCCTTTCCTGAGAGCTCGCGATCATATTGGCCCTCAAGACCAAAATAGCCAATTGGGGAACCAATTTTGTCGGCACCGACAAATCCGGCAACGTGGGCTGACATTGATCCTTCAGGATAGTCACGTGCCTGTTCTGAGGTAAATTCAATCCCGGGAAGGTTGAGAGCCTCAATGGCTAGTTTGCTTTTTCGACCGACAAAATGCTCCAAATTGACCCAAATTGATTTTTCGATGTTTAATCGGGCAAGAAATCGGTTAACTAAGTCTTTTTTAGTGCTGTCAACAAATTTCTGGCGGGTTTCAGGAGTAATTTGAGAACTGTCCGAGGCCACAAGCGGTACATCCCGGGCAAGGATGTCACCTATTTTGTCAGCAATTTCAGTGATATTGTTTTTTGGGACTTTGGAAAGATTAGCATAAAGCAAAAAGGCTTCGCGGTTAGCGACAAAAGGGGTTTTGTCAGCAAACCGGATTTCTCCACGCTGCGCCGGGAGGGGCAGGGCGTAAAAATGCTGCGACTCGGCAGCGGAGGAAAGTCTTTCGTGTTCGAAAACCTGCCAGTAAACAAGCCTTACCCAGATAAGGCCGAAACAAAGAAACAGAATTAGACTAACAGAGCGAATTTTGCCATCGAAGCTCATTGGTTGGATTCATAAGTCAATGGAGCTGATAATTTCAAAGCGACAGATTCAGTTGGTTTAACTACGGCGAATTTTTGACTTTTAGTAAAACCAGCTTTTTGAGCGGCCGTTTCAAGTTGTGTCAGAGATGAGGTCGTTCTTACCGATTCAGAAAGTTCGCTGTTAGAAGTTGAGAGCTCGGTGATTTTTCTATCGAGATTGCGAAGCTTTCCTGAGGCCTCAACCAAACGATTGGCCATGATTACTTTAGCAACTAGAAGTGTGGAAACAAAAAAGACCAGAAGTAGGAGAGCGGCTCTGGTGAACCGGTCCTTTTTTATGTTTTGTTCGGCGATTAATTTTTTCAAAAAATTGCCTGGACTGCCTACCAGGTCAAATTATTTATCTTTTCCTGGCCACGCGCATTTTGGCACTTCTTGATCTTGGGTTACTTTTAATTTCATCGTCTGAGGGAACAACTGGTTTTGGGGTAAGTTCTTCAAGCGAGTCGGAATTGTCTTTTAAAAAGTTCTTGACAATTTTATCTTCCAGTTCATGAAAGCTAATGACAATTAATCGCCCACCAGATTCAAGAATTTCACCGGCTTGGGGAAGAAGGTATCTTAAAGCGTTTAACTCATCGTTAACA
>CAYPLU010000003.1:33591-36633 GCA_964411775.1 uncultured Gammaproteobacteria bacterium
GGTGGATGACACCACTTATGGAACGGGGCTTAACACTTGAGACAATATCTGCAAGCTGCAAGGTGGTCTCAATCCGACCGTTTTTTCGGGCAGCAACAATGGCCTTGGCGATTTTTCGACTCATGCTTTCTCCGCCAAAACGCCAGAAGATGCTTGTCAGCTCGGATTCCCCAGCAGCGTTTATAAAATCGGCGGCAGTGACACCTTGATTTTGCGGGTCCATTCTCATATCTAAGTGGGCGCTTTTATTAAAACTGAAACCGCGGTAGCTCGAGTCGAGCTGATGACTACTCACTCCAAGATCAAGGACTATTCCGGCTACCGGCTGAAATCCGGTTGTCTGGCAAATACTTTTGAGATCGGAAAAATTGGTTTTTCTAATGGTTAGGTTTGAGTTCATGATTTCTTGAGAAAAAGTTTGTTTGGCATTTTCGATGGCTTCTTGATCTTGATCCAAGGCTAAAACCAATCCGCCATAAGACAAAATTTCCTGGGTATGGCCGCCGCCGCCGAGCGTGCAATCAATATATTTTTTCCCTTTTGAAACCGATAAGTATTCGATTGCTTCATGCAAAAGCACTGGTACGTGATAATTAGACATTGTTTTGCATTCTGGCTCGCATTTTTTCCCATTCTGAACGACTCCATATTTCAAAATGATCGCCGGCACCGATGACTACTAATTCTAGTCCGACACCAATCCCAGCATAGGAACGCAGATGAGCTGGTAGAGATAGCCGGCCCTGTGAATCCATTTTCACCTCTTCGGCAGTACCGAATAAATCACGACGAATTTCGCGTCCATCAACTGAGGAAATTTCTCTAGCCAGACTGGGTGCGCTAATCTTTGAAAAAGAATTTGGGTCAAATCCAAAAATACATTTATCAAAACCAGATGAAAGGATGACGGCAGGGCCCTTAATGATTGAGCGAATTTTTTTCGGGACAGCAAGCTGGTAATTGGGAAGAAGTGTCGGTTCATAAGTGCCAAGATAAAAATTCACTAAAATTCACTAAAATTTATGTATCAACACTAATTAAACGCGTTTTTTCACGAAGTGTCAAGGGTTTAATTGCAAAAAAACAACCAATTGACAAGCTGAAGTACCTGTGGAAAACGGATTACAGGATAGGAAGGGTTCCGGACCAAGAGAATTGGTCGCCAGAGGAAGAATTGAAGTTCAGCTCAATATCAACGTTTACAACCCCGTCATGATTCACGCAGGTTTTGGTCGAACAAGTCCCCAGATCAATAGTTTTGGAAAACAATGAGGCACCGCTAACAGTCACCGGCTTAGTTGACAGGGCTCCTTGAGCTCCACGGTTAGTTGTTTGGTATTGAACGATGTATTCGATCGAACTAACTAGTCCGACCGGGAAAGTTTCAGCTTTTATGGTGACGTTTTTTAATCCATTGGCGCTTCGCCCACGTTTAGCCGTCACAACGAGGTTTTTAACCCAATCAGGCTGAGTGGAGAGATCAACTTTTTTTATGGTCGGCGCCTGGGAGGGAGATTGAGTAGCGGTACTTTGAGAGTTTTTTGATAGGACAAAACGAAAAACTAGGAAGCCGGCAAGAATCAGAACACAAACAGTGACGACAGTAAAAATGGCTTTTTTGTTCATACTATACTTTCAGTTTGTCTTTTAGGTACTGTTCTAGAGTAGCAACCGGAAGACGTTCTTGTCTAGTGGTATCTCGGTCACGAATTGTGACTGTTTCGTCTTCCAAGGTTTGATAGTCGACAGTGATGCACCAGGGAGTGCCAATTTCGTCTTGAGAGAGATATCTTTTCCCAATGTTTCCCCGATCGTCCCAAATAGCCATGAGTCCCTTTTTCAGAGATTCATAGATTGACTTGGCTTTCCCAACGATCTCTTCTTTGTTACGAACGAGCGGGAAAACGGCCACTTTATAGGGTGAAAGGCGCGGATCAAGTTTCAGGACAACGCGATTTTCTTCTTCAACATAGGCCTCCAGGAGAAGAAAAAGAGTCGACCGGTCAACTCCAGCCGATGTTTCGATATCCCAAGGAATGAATTCTTCGCCGGTTTCCTGGTCTTTGTATGACATATTTTGGCCAGAATATTCTTGGTGACGACGGAGATCCCAGCTGCCTCGGTGATGGATACCCATGAATTCTGACCAACCAAAGGGCGCATTATATTCAATGTCTGTGGCCGCCACTGCGTAATGAGCTCGTTCGTCATCAGCATGATCTCTAAATCGAAGATTTTCTTTTTTAATACCCAAGGACAGATACCAATCCATTCGATTTTGGCGCCAATATTCAAACCATTTTTTGCCTTCATCCTCGTCAGGTCTTATATAGAACTGAGTTTCCATTTGTTCAAATTCCCTTGAGCGGAAGGTGAAATTTCCCGGAGTTATTTCGTTGCGAAACGCTTTTCCAATCTGAGCAATACCGAAGGGTAATTTCACTCTGACTGAGTCGACTACATTGCGAAAATTAACTTGCACACCATTAGTGATTTCTCCCCGAAGAAAAATTTCTGACTGTTTTCCTTCAATTATTCCTAAGTAGGCTTTTACTAATAGATTGAATGTCTGTGGTTTCGTCCATTCGGCGGGTTCTTTGTGGGTTTTTTCATGAGCCACAATTTCCTCAATTTTGTCAGCTCTTAGTCTTTGGTTACAGACCTTGCATTCAACGAGAGGATCAGTGAAGGCCTCAACATGACCGGAGGCCTCCCAAGCTCGAGGATTCATCATGATGGCCGCATCGACTCCAACCATGTCGTCTCGTAACTGAACCATTTCTTTCCACCACAGGTCTTTCAGATTCTTTTTAAGAAGCGACCCGGTTGGACCGTAGTCCCAAGTGCCAGCAAGTCCCCCATAAATTTCACTGCCGGGATAAATAAAACCCCGGCGTTTACAGAGAGCGACAATTTTGTCCATTAAATCGGTCATGGTTTTGTCTTAATTCTAATTAAGACCTGATAAATGTCAATTTTTTAGATCCATCCCTACTGTGGTGGCAACTCCTTCCAGGAGTAGTGGGGGGAGGTGAGAATGTT
>CAYPLU010000004.1:0-18834 GCA_964411775.1 uncultured Gammaproteobacteria bacterium
CTGTTTTTTATAGCGAGCGACAACTGATTTTCTCGTTCGGAAAAGCATTAGGACATTACTAATTAAGTCGGAGAAATCCATCGCCTCCTCTTCAGCTTTTAAAAGTTCGTAGGCTTGGCAACATTTGGCAAGTTCGGAAATCTTTTTGGACTCTTCAATTTCCACGTCGGTTTTGGCTGAGGCGAACAGTTTTTCGGCAAACTTGAGATACTCATCGCAAGAAATATCCTCATCTTTAAGGCGGGAAAAGTGAGCCACCAGACCTTGAATGAACTTGTAAGGATTGCCGGTCGGACGAAAATAATCTAAAGGGAATTTCCAAAAGTTGTTTTTAATTAACTGATAGGTTTCAACCTCAGTCATTAATCGAAAATTGGGGGAAAGACCAATTTGAAGGGCTTCGGCTCGCAAAACACGATCGCAAAAGGAATGAAAGGTGGAGACCCAAAGGCCAAAAGTCCCATAGGGCAAGACAGTGTCAATTCGGTCAGCCATTTCCTTAGCAGCTTTTTCAGTGAAAGTAAGGGCCAGAATTTCATCTGAAGTGGCCAGGCCGGTGCCAATGAGCCACTTGACTCTTTCGGTAATGACGGTGGTTTTCCCGGTCCCGGCTCCGGCGACAATTAAAAGTGGGCCAGTAGTGTGCTCGACGGCACTTTGCTGATCGGGGTTTAATGATTGCGCTTTGGGATCATTGGTTGGCATTTAGGCCCATGATATTATGCTGTTAGTCAGTTAGCAACCGAGATCATGGTAACCAAAGAATTTCTCCAAAAGACGGATAAAATTCCCGGATGGCTTTCGAGACGTGAAGGAAGGCTACTTTATTATTTTTCCAGCCTTTTGGGACACAAAGGATCGGTAGTTGAAATTGGCAGTTTTGCTGGAAAATCGACAGCCTTTTTGGCGCTTGCTTTAAAAGAAACTGGGGCAAGCCATGTCTTTTCAATTGATCCGCATTTGGGACAAACCCACGCAGATAGTCCGAGAGTTAAGTCTAAAGAGACATTTGGCCGTTTTAAAAAAAACTTAAAGAATTTGGGGTTGGAAAAGAGAGTGGTTATTTTGAGAAAAACTTCAGAAGAAGCCAACCGCGGCTGGACCAAACCGATTGCGGTTTTAAATGTGGATGGATTGCATGAATATGAGTTCGCTCGGGAAGATTTGCGACTCTGGCTCCCCCATTTAATCCCGGGAGGGGCAGTCATTTGTCATGACGCATTTTCACCTTATCCTGAGGTCTTTGCCGCCGTCAGAGAAATGGTTTTTGATAGCGGTGAGTTTCGGTTTGTGGGGGTGTCTGAGTCACAGATTTTTGCTATTAAAGGAGAACCTACCAGTCTTTTGGAGCGAATCAATCTCTGGCGGTCGGTTTTCTTTGTTACCCTTGCCAGCTCGATTTGGCACAATAAACAAATTCCTGCTCCGATAGCTGATTTTTTAGTCAAGCGGGTTTTGAAGGTTTTTTATCTTAATCGATTTGCAATTTTTATTAATTTGTATGAAAACTATTTATAGATGAATCTTAGGAAGAATTATCTAATCCCAGTTCTAGCGTTTATTGGTCTAGTTTTAGCCTTGATTGTCCTCACAATTGCATATTTTATGCTTAAACAAACAAAGCTGTCGGCGGCTCCTCGGTCGCTTTCCTGGGAGGAGTGCGTTAAAGACAAGCGGTCGGTAATTATGGAGTCCTACCCTGCAAAGTGTTCAATTGCAGGAATCGGATCAGCTACTCAGCCGTTAATTGACTCAAGCTGCCAAAGCGATAGTGACTGCACGTTAGTTGTTAACGGCTCCTGGTCTGATTGCTCACTAATTCCAGTCTGCCAACCGACAGATTATTCACAGGACAGATGGATCTCAGTAAACCAGGAGGCATACTCAGTAAAGATTCGGGGGTGTCAAATTCCGGCGGTAATGTGCGATCCAGCGCCACTTAACGACAGGTTTCAGTCGCAGTGCCTTAGCGGTACCTGCCGCAAAGTCCCAACCCAGTAAAATAACCTTACTTCGGAAGTTCTGGAGTTTTTTCTGATTCTAACTTTTGAATTGATTCAACTTTTGAACTTAGGCCAACAAACTGGCTGGCAACTTTGTTCATCATGTTATAGCTATTGTTTACATGGGCTTGCAAAATGTTCAGAAGCTCGCCAAATTTGCTTGTTTCAGTTTGAATGGCATGAATGGCTTGTTGGATAGTTTTCACCTCAGCGGCGATTTTTTGACCTTCAAATGATAGTAAGACGGATCTCAGGAAAGCGTAGAAAGTGCTGGGGGAGACAGGCATCACTCGTCTTTTGTAGGCGTAGGCCATTAAATCCGAGTTATTATTGACGATTTCATAATAAACCGACTCTGATGGGATATACATGAGGGCGAAATCAACCGTATTTTCGTCTGTCAGTATGTATTTTTTTGCGATCTCATCAACGCGATCTTTGACGTCACTAATAAAGTCTTTTTCAAAAACTCTATCTTTGTGCATTTTTTTGAAGTTCTCCATGCTAAATTTAGAGTCAATGGGAATTATCCCGGAGGTGGTTTTAATGGCGGCGTCAACCTTGGTGCCGTTTTGAAAACCGTATTGCATGGCAAAGGCGGCTTTGGGCAGGCTTTGGTCCAAGAGTTCTTTTAGCCCTTGCTCACCAAGGCCACCTCGAAGTTTTGGAGAAGCCAGGAACTGTTGAATATCTTTCATTGATTTGCCAATCTCGCTCATTTCGCCAATGGACTTAGCTGACTCGGCTAATTTAGAGTAAATTGCTTGCTGAGCCTGTATCATTTGCGATGCTTGGTTGTCAATTCTTTTATCCATCGATTTGAGCCATTCGGCTAAGGAGGTGTCAGCTTGGGGAGAACGACGATTGGTGAAGAAGATAATGACAATAGTGGCAAGGGCGATTGCTGCTAGAATGATAAGGGCAGTTTCATTCATAAACCTCTATAATTGTAGCTATGTTTAGCATAATTTTCCGGCGGTTGCAAAAGTTTCTTAGTGTCGTCAAATTGCTGTTTTTGATTGGTTCTGCTTCAATAATTGCTTTTATCGTTTTTAACATCCCGCCGACGATTGTCACCATTCTGGTCGCAAGCCTACTGGTGTTTGTTTTTTTAATGACTTTTTTGAGCGTCTTTTCCAGAACAAAAACAGCTTTTTTGGTGGCATTATCAGTGGCGTTTATTTTGTTTTTAAAGGCGGTTGAGCTTCTGAATCCTTTAAACATTGGGTTATTCGCCCTATTTGTAATTTTTCTGGGGTTTTACCTTTATAAGCAGCCGACAAAAAAGGTGGATCATGGGTATAATACAGGCACACCATGAACAAGTTTTACATTACAGCTGCAATTCCTTACGTTAACGGCAAGCCGCATATTGGCCATGTTTTGGAATATGTTCAAACTGACACGCTTAAGCGGTATCACAAACTTTTGGGAGAAGAGAGTGCTTCTCTTTCCGGGGGAGACGAAAATGCTCTAAAAAATGTTCAGGCCGCAGAAAAGGCAGGAAGGCCACTTCAGGAATATATTGACGAAAATACGGAAGCTTTTCGTCAGCTAGCAGTGAAACTTAATGGAGAGTTTGACTTCTGGCAGAAAGGAAGTGACCAAGAACGCCACTTCCCTGCCAGTCAGAAACTCTGGGAGTTGTGTGCGAAAAACGGAGATATTTACAAAAAAAGTTATAAGGGTCTTTACTGTGTTGGTTGTGAAGCGTTTTATGCACTAGAAGAATTAAACGAAAAGGGTGAGTGTTTTGAGCACCCCGGCAAAAAGCTAGATGAGGTCGAAGAAGAAAACTATTTCTTCAGACTGTCTAAATATCAGGAGGCTCTGGTCCAAAAAATTGAATCCGATGAATTTAAAATCGTTCCGGAATTTCGGAAAAATTAAATCTTGTCCTTCCTTAAAAGCGGCTTGCAAGACATCAGCGTTTCAAGATCAAACGAACGAGCAAGAAATTGGGGGGTTCCGGTTCCTGATGATCCAACACAGCGAATCTATGTCTGGTTCGACGCCTTAAATATCTACCAGAGTGGAATCGGCTTTGGATGGGATGAGAAATTATATGAAAAATGGTGGCCGGCTGACGTGCATACCATTGGCAAAGGTATCTCGCGCTTCCACACAGTCTATTGGCCGGCGTTTCTTTTGTCAGCGGGATTGAAACTGCCGAAGGCAGTTTTTATTCACGGATATTTGACTGTTAATGGAAATAAAATTTCCAAATCTGATCCAGCATCGGTCATTGACCCAATTCCATTGATTGAAAAATACGGAGCGGATGCCATTCGGTATTTTCTTTTGGCAAAAATTTCCCCATTTGACGACGGTGACTTTTCAGAAGAGAAACTAGTTGAAACGTATAATTCGGATCTGGCAAATGGGATTGGAAACCTCGTTGCGAGAGTTGCCAAACTGGCGGAAAAAATTAATTATGAATCGAACCCTTTTTATAACAAGTTCTTTGGTGAAGTTTCCGCATCTCTAGATAAATTCAGATTTGACGAAGCTATAGATTTTATTTGGGAAAGGATTAATCTTGCCAATCATAAAATCGACGAAGTCGAACCATGGAAAATCGAACCGAATGCTCTTAAATTGTTTTTGGATACTATAACGCGCGACATTTTGTTTATCGCAGTAAACCTAAAGCCTTTTCTTCCAGAGACGGCAGAGAAAATTGAAAAGCAATTCACGGGAAAAATCACCGTTGGCCCTTCTCTGTTTCCGAGAATTTCAAAATGACTAAAAAAACTTTAATCTTTGATTTTGACGGGACGATTGCCGATGACATGCACCTCATGATCGGCAAATTTAACAAGATTGCCGGCGGATTTAATCTTCCTCAGATTCGTGACGATGAAATTGAGAAACTTCGGGGGGAAGGGTCAACGGGAATTTTTTTGAATCTCAAGATTTCTAAACTGAAACTATTTTTGCTAACGAGACAATTGCAAAACGACTTTTATAATAGTCTTACCGAATGCAAACCGTTCAAAGATATCCCCAAGATTTTAAAATCTTTGAAGAAACGGGGCCATAAATTAGGGATTATCTCTTCAAACACAAAAGAAAATATCCTTAAGTTTCTTGCCCAAAGCGACTTGGAAGTTTTTGATTTTGTTTACAGCGGGCGAAACCTGTTTGGGAAAGAGCACGTTATTCTAAAGGCAATAAAACAATATCATCTGGTGAAATCAGATTGTGTTTATGTGGGGGATGAGGATCGTGATGTGATTGCCGCAAAAAAGGCAGGGGTTTTGGTTATTGCGGTGACCTGGGGGTTTAATAACCGAAAACTGTTAGAGAAATATCAACCAGCATTTATTGCAGAAGCCCCTGTTGAACTACTACACTTGGTTTAATGCTTGTTGATTCGCACGCTCACCTCAACTTCCCTGACCTAGAAGATAACCTGGTTGGTGTCCTAAACGAGGCAAAAGAAAATGGGGTGGCGGAAATTATTTGCGTCGGAACAAATTTAGAAGACAGTCGGTTGGCTGTGGAAATTGCTAAAAAATATACTGACGTCTACGCGACGGCGGGGATTCACCCGGATTGGGACAAAGAAGTTAATTGGAACGAATTTGAAAAGCTCCTGGACGAACAAAAAGTAGTTGCGATTGGAGAATGTGGACTTGACTATTCAAAAGGCGGGAAGCAGCCCCGGCAGGGGGCACTTTTTGAAAAGCAGATTGAACTGGCAAGAAAGCGTGGTTTACCGCTGGTCATTCACGTCCGGGATGCTTATCAGGAGATAATGGCCGAGTTCGGCCTGGCGCTTGCTAGCCTGACCGGCGTCTTCCACTGCTTTTCCGGAACCAATGATTACGCTCAGTTCGTGCTTGAGAAGTTGCCAGGATTTAGGGTTTCTTTTGCCGGCAATATTACCTTTAAAAACGGGCAAAACATTCGTGATTTAGCCAAAATGGTTCCTTTAGAGCGAATATTGGTGGAGACAGACTCACCCTTTTTAGCACCGGAACCGGTTCGCGGTTTGGGAAACACTCCGGCAAATGTTAAAATTGTCGTACAACAGCTGGCTGAAGTTAAAGGCACGACTTTTGAAGAAATCGCCAGCGTCACGACACAAAACGCGAAAAGTTTGTTTCGACTATGAACGGTCAGATTCTTTCTTATATGCAGTATCACCCGGTTCGCACTCAGCGGGCGCTGGAAATTATGGCGGGATTGGTTCCGTATCTGGTTATTGTTTTTGTGGTCGGCGGAAGTTTTATCATTCCTGAGGTAATTGCTTACTTTATTATCACCTTCAACATTTATTGGCTTTATCGATCACTACAACTCACGGTTAATGCCATTATTGGCTATGTCAACCTAAAGGCGACTGAGAAAATTAATTGGCTGGAGAAATTAAAAAGTGACGATCGAACAAAAGATCGGTTTAAGGACATTTATCATGTAATAATTATCCCAAATGTTAAAGAGCCAACTAAAATTCTTGAAAGAAACGTCGAGTCGCTGGCTAAACAAAATTTCCCCCTGAAAAACATCTTCCCGGTTTTAGCTATGGAAGAGCGGGAGGGGCAAAGCGGCATTGATCGGGCTAATGAAGTTAAGGCCGCTTTTAAGAAGACTCCTTTTGCAGACATCGTTATCACCTATCACCCGATTGATCCCGGGGAAACAATTGGCAAACACAGCAACAACACCTACGCAGCCAGGCAGGTTAAGGAATTGTTAACAGATAAACGTGGCATTCCGATTGAAAATATTATTTTGACAACCTGTGACACGGATTCGGTTTTTCCCCATGACTACATGGCACTTTTGACTTACAAATTTCTTCTAGCAAAAAACCCCTATCATAAGTTCTATCAGGCAGCTTTGTTTATGTATAACAATCTTCACCGATTGTCCCTTTTAACCCGCCTGCCAAATATCATGAGCGGGGTTTACTCACTGTCGCTTTTGCCAAAAATTAGCGGCCGAATTATGAACTGGTCAACTTATTCGGTGAGTCTTAAACTAATTGATGAGGTTGGCTATTGGGACGTGGACGTTATTCCGGAAGATTGGCATATTAATCTCAAGGCATATTTTGCAACCAAAGGAGACATATCCGTTGTTCCCCTTTATTTGTCGGTTTATATTGATGCTGCCGAATCAACCACGAGGTGGAAGACGTTCAAGAATAACTATGAACAAATCAAGCGGTGGGCCTGGGGGGTGGTTGACGTACCATACGTGGTGAAGAAGTTTTTTGAACATCCAGAGATCTCCTTTTGGAATAAGTTTTTAAAAGTGTCGCACACTTTTGAATGGCATTTTATGTGGAGTAGCTCCTGGTTTCTAATTACTCTTGGAGCGATGATTCCCACGTTTTTGAATCCGGCATTTGCCAGAACAACCTTAGGATTTAATCTCTCAAGAATTAGCAGTCTTATCTTGACAATTTGTCTTTTAGGTACTTTCACGATTACGGCAATTGATATTCTCCTTCGACCAAACCAAAACCGGCGATTATTGCAGTTTTTTCACCCAATTACCTATCTGCAGTGGGTCATGTTGCCCGTCGTCGGGTTTTTCCTTGGATCACTGCCCGGCTTAGAGTCACAAACAAGACTAATGCTTGGGAAGTACATTGGTTACAAGGTAACGGAAAAAATAGTAAAGTAATTGGTGTGAAGAGACTGAGTCTTTGGTTAGCTGGGTTTTTGATCATTTTTACGATTCTTCTTCGTATCCCCACCCTCTCTGAGCCCTACTGGTACGGTGATGAAGGGATCTATCTTGTTTTGGGACAAATGATGCGGCGTGGGGCGATTTTGTACCGGGATATTTGGGATAACAAGCCGCCACTTTTGTATCTTCTTTATGCAATTCATCCCACCCTTTTTTGGGCCAAAATCTCAGCGACGGCATTTGTGGCTGGTTCGGTCGCCGGAGTGTTTTTCCTTGCTAGTATAGTTTTCAAAGATAAAAAACTAACTCTTGTTTGGTCCGTTATTGCGGCGGTTACCACATCACTTCTATTATCCCTACCCATTCTTGAAGGCACCATTGCAAATGCCGAACTTTATTTCACCCTGCCAATCGTTTTGGGAGCAATTTTAGTTTTAAAAATAGTTGAAACCCGACCGACTCCTGGGAAATTATTACTGACTGGTGTCCTTGCTTTTACGGCATTTCTATTTAAGGTTCCGGCATTGTTTGATTTTTTTGGATTTGGATTGTTTGGCTTCATTTTAATTATCGAATCGACGCGAAGGCGGCTCTTTTTTAAACAAATAATCAGCAAATCAATTAAAGTCTTTCTTTTACCGACGGCGGTTTTTATGGCTCTGTTGGGAACGGTAATTCTGTATTTTTCGGTGAATCATGCTCTAGGAGATTTTTTGACGGCGTCCTTTTTTCAAAATGCGTCCTACGTTGCGGTTGACACGGGACCACTAGCTAAACTCTCTAATCCTTTAATTGTCCGGGGTTTATTGATTTCATTGAGTTCATTGATTTTATTCATTTTATTCGTCAAAAAATTTATTTCCAAAGAATTGCTTTTTTTGACACTTTGGTTTGGGTTTTCTCTTTACGGGGCTCTTCTTTCGAACCGTCCATATCTGCACTATCTTTTGCAAATTGTGCCGCCAGTTACGTTATTGACGATTTATCTTCTTATTAATTTACGAAAATATTTTTGGGCATTTATTCCCCTGCTATTTGCTTTTTACATTTTACTTTTTACTTTCAGGAATGGGTTCGCTCTTGAACCGCTAAGTTATTATAAAAACTGGTTGGACTATGTTTCGGAAAGAAAGTCATTTGAAGGCTATGCCAACTACTTTGACTCCCGAACGATAAATTCCTACGTCATTGGCAACTACATTAAATCCGTCACCAAGCCAAATGATCCAATTTTTGTCTGGGGAGATGCGGCGTTTATTTATGTTCTTTCAGAACGGCCCTCAGCTACAAAATTTATTCAAGCCCATCATCTCTCGACTATTGATCGAAAAAATTATGATTTAGTTTTGGCCGAGATAGTAAGAAAAAAACCGAAGATTATTGTGATTGAAAATCCAGTCCATTTTTCCTTTGACGGATTAATGAAATTTTTATCCACCAACTATGTAAAAACGCAAACGTTTGAGAAACTAGATGTCTACGAGGTAGTTGGAAAACTTCGTTTCTAATAGTTTTTCCGGGATGTCACTAATGAAACGACTTAGAAGATTTGAACTTCTCGCGCCAAAGAATAAACGGTGACGGGCGTAGGTCAGGAAAAGTTTTTTTCGGGCCCTTGTAATTCCCACATAACAGAGACGGCGCTCCTCTTCTAGTTCATGTTTGTCCATCAGGGACCGGCTATGAGGGAAAAGACCTTCTTCCATCCCAACTATAAAAACAACGGAAAATTCAAGCCCTTTAGCAGAGTGTAAAGTCATGAGAGTTACGGCCCCTCTTGAGGCATCGACTTTTTGACGATTTTTTGACTCGCGCTCCACCAAAGAAACGTTTTCGAGAAAATCTGATAAATTTTGGAATTGGCTGGCAACTGATCGAAGTTCGCGGATGTTTTCCATGCGGACCAGGTCTTCTTCATCTTCTTTGTCAAAGAGGTCAAGATAGCCCGTTGTCTTTAGGACATCATCCAAAAGGCCCAAGGGGTTATTGGCGAAGGTTTCTTTAAGAAGAATCTCCCGATCTTGGAGGTAGATCTGCCATTTAGCAAATCTGCCTTTGCCAAGTTTTTCAATTCGTTTCTCAGAGACAGAGTCCTTGGGATTTTGGAGCAGACGCAGGTAGGAAAGAACGTCCTTGACTTCTTTCCGGTCGTAAAAGCGGGTGCCGCCAACAAGGGTATAAGGAATACCACGGTGAAGGAGGGCTTCTTCAAGAACCCGGGACTGGGCGTTGGTGCGATAAAGGATTGCAAAATCTGACAGCGAATGATCTTTCTGGGAAGCCGCTCGCTTGATTTCATCAATCACAAATTTAGCTTCGTCCTGTTCGTTTCTGGCCTCATAGAGGACAACTTGTTCACCGGCGGACTCCTTTGTCCAAAGTTCAAGAATTGGATGGGAATGGTTTTTAGAAATTACCCCAAAGGCGGCATCAAGAATTTTTTGAGTGGAGCGGTAGTTTTGTTCGAGACAAAAAGTTTTAGTATTGGGGAAGAAATCTTTGAAGTTAATGAGATTTTTATAATCAGCGCCGCGCCAGGAATAGATGGATTGGGAAAAGTCACCGACAACACAGATGTTGCCGAATTTTTTTGCCAATAGTTTAGTAAGCTCGAACTGGGCGTGATTGGTATCCTGATATTCGTCAATCATAATATAGCGCCAGCGGTTTTGATATTTTTCTAAAATGTTTTTGTGATTTTTGAAAAGACGGACGGTTTCTGCGATCAGATCGTCAAAGTCAACGGCGTTATTTTCTTTCAGAGTTTTTTGATATAAAAGATAGATTTGCGCAACGGTAGTTTGGAAAAAACCCCGGGCGTACTGAGGATACTCAAGATGACTGATTAACTGGTTTTTTGCCCCGCTAATTGTTGCTAAAACGGCATGCGGATTAAAGTTTTTTGGTGATAAATCCATTTTCCCAAGGATATCTTTTATGAGATCGACTGAGTCGGTGTCGTTGTAAATGACGTAGTTTTGCGGGAGACTAATTTCCCGGCCGTCGGTTCGCAGAATTTTGGCACACAAACTATGGAAAGTGCTGGCAAATGGCTGGGTAGAAGAGCTGACGTTATTCACTGTCAAAAGTTTGGTGACGCGGTCTTTCATCTCGGCGGCGGCTTTATTAGTAAACGTCACCAGGAGAATATCTTCCGGATCGACATTTTTTTGACAAACCAGGAAGACTACCCGATAGGTCAAAACGCGAGTTTTTCCACTTCCGGCACCGGCGAGAATTAGAACCGGGCCAGAGACATTTGAGGCGGCTTCCTTTTGCGTTTCGTTCAAATCGGAGAGAAAGGTGGTTAAAGGCATATTAATATTTTATGCTTGTTATCGGGCCAGTTACATATTATTATTGGTATAATATTTCCAATATGACTCAGCACATCAAAGGGTTTTTCCAAGAAATTTACAATAGCCTTTTTAATTTTGACGCTTATCGAATCTGGCAGGGCGATGCGTTTGGGAAAAATCTCGGGTATCTTTTTAAGTTGCTTCTTTTAACAACGTTTTTGTCAGTTTTGCCGATTTTTTTCCTACTTATAACCCAGTCTTTTAAACTGCCAGACATTGTCTCACAGGGTAGACAAACTTTACAAAGTGCCTTTCCAAAGGAACTGGTCTTGACAATTAAAAACGGGCAACTCTCTACGAATGTTAAAGAACCCTACTATTACGACCTCCCCAAAAGCTGGGCCGGGGGAGCCTCACCAACAACGCATTTAATAACCATTGCGACGGATTCGCAAGTTGAGGACTATGAAAGATATGAGTCCGTGGTTCTGGTGACAAAAAACGCGGTAGTTTATCCTAAAAGCGGGTCGTCTCAAAAAGAAGTCCTGTTTTTAAGAGACATCAAGGATGGGAAATTTGGCTATCAGGATTACACAAAGGGTTTGTCTCAACTCGATCCGTATTGGAATTATATCTATCCGGTTTTTTGGTTTTTGGTAATTTCTCTTGTCTTGTTCGTTCCTTTTTTGGGAGCGGCTTTCGGGCTTCTTGGACAGTTATTATATTTGGTTTTTTTGGGAGGGGTTCTCTGGCTGATCGCAAAACCGCTTGGTTTTAACAAGAATTTTGGCCAAATTTATCGGATTCTTATGCACGCGTCAACCCTGCCGATTTTATTCTTCACTGGCCTTGGAATCCTTAATTTGACCCCACCCATTCCGATGGCCCACAGTTTAGTTTTGGGAGTCTTTTTCCTGGCGATTTGCTTTCAAATTAAGAAAGACACCGCCTCATTTCATGGATAAACAGTTTTTTGTGGTTGCTAATTGGAAAGCCAACAAAACGATTCTCGAAACTTCAGACTGGGTCAAAAAGTTTTCCGGAGAAGCAGTTGGCGATTCTTATTTGGAAGTAATTATTGCCGCGCCCTTTATGGCTTTGGACACGTTGAAAACTCACATAACGGATTATGGGTTAACGCGTTATGTGTCTGTTGCTTCACAAGATATTTCAATGTTTCCTGTCGGAGCATATACGGGTGAAGTACCGGGAGAGATATTAGAAAATTTAGTGACTTACTGTTTGATAGGGCATTCAGAGAGACGAAGGTATTTGGGAGAAACAACCGAGATGGCCGGCAAGAAGGCCGAGTGGGCAATGGAAAATGATATTACACCGATAATATGTGCACAAACCTTGGAAGAAATTCCGGAAAATATCAACAGACATTCAGTTGAGAAATATTTAATTATGTACGAGCCCTTTGAGGCGATTTCTACCGATAACCAGTATCGGCCGGAAAGTTCCCAGAAGATTAATGAAGTACTGGTACAGTGGCAGAAGAAACTGCCCACGGGGGCGCGTTTGTTGTATGGAGGAAGTGTCAATCAGGAGAATATTACCGATCTTATGATGGTAGATCGGGAACTTCTTTCCGGATTCGTGGTTGGACGCGCGAGCCTTGAGGCAGATTCTTTTTCCAGTATAATTAGAGCCTTGGCGACAAGCCGCAATTAGTCTCTGGGCTTATGACTTTTTTTGAACAACTCTCCATGTGGGGATCTCGGACTAAAAGACGTATTTTTCACCATATATTTTTGACCCGCTTTGTATTCATTTCGCTGGCAATTGTACTTGCCTTGGGAGCCATTGTCGTGTTTTTCCTGCCAGTAATAAGAGTTGGGAAAGATCTTTTTTTTGGCGAGATCAATGTCCTGTCAGTAGTTTTTCAAAACCAAGCAAAAATCAAAGAAACCGATGGTCGAACCAATATTTTGTTTCTTGGAACCGGCGGGGCCGGTCATGAAGGGACAAATTTGACTGATAGCATGGTGTTGGTTTCGCTCGGAAAAGACCCGGTGGTTCTGGTTTCCATTCCCCGAGATATTTATCTGGACTCTCTATTGGGAAAAATTAACACAGCCTACGCCCTCGGAGAAGAAAAGCAAAAGGGATCGGGCCTTCTTTTGGCTAAAGGAGCAACGAGCCAAATTCTAGGGATCCCGGTTCATTACGCTATTCAGGCAGATTTTTCGGCTTTTCAAAAAATTATTGATCTTCTTGGGGGGGTAGACGTTAAGGTTGAACAGACACTTGATGACGGGGCATACCCAATTAAGGGGAAGGGAGATGAGCTTTGCGGACGAACAGGGGAAGAGGTTCGGGCGTTTATGGTCTCAAACCCAACGGAGCCTGAACAATGGCAATTTTTTCCCTGTCGATATGAACAGCTCCACTTTGACCCAGGGGTTCAACATATGAATGGCGAAACAGCACTGAAATTTGTCCGAAGCCGTCACGCGCAGGGTGACGAGGGAACGGATTTTGCCCGGTCGCGTCGACAACAGCAAGTGCTAGCTGGGGTAAAAGCCAAAGTCTTTTCAACTGATACATTTTTGAATCCTAAAAAAATTGAGGATATTTACTTGGTCTTAAAGGACAACGTCAGTACCGATCTGACCAATAAAGAAATTAACGATTTAATACCGATTGTTTTGGGTTATCGGGATGCTATTATCGGCAGCGTGGTTCTTGATATGGCTGTTTTTGATAATCCGCCCGAGGACGAACGAGGGTGGATTCTTTTGCCAAAAGGGGGAGACTTCAGCGTTATCCAAAAAATGGTTAAGGACAAGCTAGAGGGCAAAGAGTAACCCCATAGCAACAGCTCCGATTCCAAGAAACATAGCGGCGATGGTTAGCTCAGTACTGCCTGACTGTGGAATTGGTGGCGGGGTGGCCGCCGGACGACAAGAAACGTCAGAGGAGCATTGATCTATCCCGGAACCGTTGACAACAACACATGCTTTGTTTTGACATTCCTTGTGAGTTTGGACAACGGCTACGGCTTTTCCACAATTAGCGTCAGAGGAGCATTCATTTCCACAACTTTTTGTATTAGGTGAACAATCAACTTTGGTGCAAGTTTGATTGATACAGACATTGTGTTGATACGTTTTTACAATCACGCAGCTAGCGTCGGTCTGGCAATCACTTGACAGGGCGCAATTGACTCCGCGATTGGGACAGTTCTTTTGAACGCAAGCACTGTTTTGGCAGACATTGTGCTTAAAGGTTTTGCAGCTATCGGCGTTGGTTTGGTCGCAGGTTGACTGGCAAGTTTGACCAACAGGGCAGTTGACAGAAACACAGGCTTCCCCAGAACACTGGGTAAAGGTTGAGCCACAAGGATTTGCTTTCGAAGGGTCACAAGTGCTGGTACAGGTTTCCCCTACAGGACAGGTCTTCTCTTCGCAGGTTTTTTGGGTACTACAGACATGATATTTGGTAGCAGTTTTGCAGGCATTTGGGTCAGTCGAGCTACATTTATTGGTACAGGTTTCCCCTACAGGACACTCAGATTGAGTGCAGGACTCGCCCACGCACTCGTAGAACTTTGAGCCGCAGGGATTAGTTTGGGTCGGGTCACAAGTACTAGTACAGGTTTGCCCAGCCGGGCAGTCTTTTTCCTCACAAGCATTATTGGAAGAACAAGCACGATATTTGGTGACCTGGGTGAAGGTAACATCAGCCTTACAGGCATCAGAAGTGAACAGTTGTCCGGTTGAAATGATAGCGCCCCCCTTAATTTGATAAGTGCCATAATTGGAATAGGTGTGGGTGGCATTGTTTTTAGTGGCGTCTTTACTTGCCGAGATTGTCGAAATTTTGCCATCGCCCCAGTCGAACTGGTAGTTAGTAACAAATTTACCGTAACTGAAGGTCAGGCCGGCTTTAACCTGCAAGTTTCCGGTTACTGACTTATCCAGGCTTACACAGACTGGCTGTTCGCCGCAAGATTTTTTGTCTCCCCAAGCAAGACCGTTTGCCAGAGGCCAACCGGAATTTGGGCCGCCTTTGGCAAAAAATACGTCGACCTGGGCAGTTCCACAGTCGCCAGTGTTACCGATTTTTTGTTCAATATAAAATTTCCGGGTCTTTTTGGCAGGAATAATCACTTTTTCTACGGGTTTTCGCTTATTATCGGAACAGGTTTGAATTGGTTCTTTAATTACTGAACACCAATAGGCATTCATATAAAGAGTGACGTCTTGATTGCAGTTATTTTTTACTTGGCCACCAACAAAAGCTAAATTGCCGCTTGGGGTACTATTACTGCTTTTTGGAGGATTAAGGAACAAGACTTTGTTTTTACACTTGTCAGGGTTGGTTACATCGGCTGCTTGGGGAGGGGTAGTGGTTCGCTTTTGGATTAAAAAATACCCGGTAATAACGGCACCAATGGCAAGGATGATAGTGACAATCAGTCCCAGAAGAAATGACTTCTTATGGAGAAGACTCCCTTTGGAGTTTTTTTGCGGCGAGAAGTTCAACACCTTTGGCCCCGAACCGGGTTGATTCGTTACTGAATGATCTTTCTGATCGTTTTTAGCTTCGTTCATTTGGCGATAAAAAGAATGGTACCAATACCCAGCGTAATAAATAGAATGCCCCAGGTCAAGGCGAACAGAGTGTTTTCAACAGCTCC
The DNA here is from genome assembly GCA_964411775.1 of uncultured Gammaproteobacteria bacterium. GTDB lineage: Bacteria > Patescibacteriota > Microgenomatia > JAMCZE01 > JAMCZE01 > CAYPLU01. The sequence goes on from CAYPLU010000004.1 coordinate 15,597, forward strand.
GGTGACTGGTGGCGATGGTTCAACCGGTGGCGGAGGAGTTGTACCGCTTGAAGTTGCTGGTTGGGTGGGAAGGCAATCAGCATCCGAGCTGCAGCTATCGGAACCTGGCCCGGGAACCTTGGCACAGGCACTATCGACGCAAGAAAAATGCTCAGTGGTGGCTGAAGGAGTACCGGTTGAGACGCCAAGAATTTTGTCGTTACCCGGGGCAAAAAACTGTCGAATGATTTTGGTTTGGGCTTTTGAGCCGCTCATGACAGTAACGGTCAAGATATTTTGACCCATGGATAGGTTGGCTGGAGGGGTCCAGGACCAGCTCCCGTCCGGGGCAGTTTTCAGGGTTCCGGAGAAGTTGTTTTTACCACTGATTTGGATTCTCAGTAGAACGGCTGCGGGGGCAAACCCGGAGAAGATTGGCATTGGGGTAACCACCGTTTGTCCGTCGATTATATTGACAGTTAAAACCTCTTGGGAAGGACTCGATGGCGGATTGAAACGGCCGGTCTCTGTAGACTGGCCCAGGGGATCACCTGTCTGACATTTGGCGTTTTCACCGACTTTCACCGATGGCAGGGGTTTGTCTTGACCAGAGGTACAGGATAATGACCCAATAGTCCCCGACTTTGCCAAAAAGTCGATAGTCTCAATGGTTGTGGGGAGAAGGGTAAGACTAGTCTGCCCGTCGGCAGTTCTTACGGTTGACAAGGGAATTACGTAGCTTCCGTCTGATTTTGAAAGAACGGCCTGGGGGGCAGCGTTAGGGGAATTCCACAGGACGATTACTCCACTTTGACCGGTGCCATCGGCACTAGTGAACTTGCCATAAATTGGTTCAACCGAGGGGTTTGATGATATTTTAGGAAAGGTTCTAACCTCAAACGAGTCACCATTTTTTTCGGTGTCACCATAAATTGAAGCTCCCGAAGAAATTTTGAAATAATAGAGAGTTTCGGGTTTGAGATTTACTAGTCTTACAAGGTGGGTGGTGAACTGACTGCTTTTCCCTTTGGTATCCCGCTCATCAAAACCAATCGATCCACTAAGACTTGGAGTTGTTCCGAAGAGAACGGCTCCAGCGACTTCTTTTTGACTAGTCCAATAGATTGTCAAACTTGAGTCAGAAACGTTGGCAATACCGATATTTTCTGGCCGATTGGGTTCATCGGCCGAGCTTTCGAGGTGTTGGTTTTTTTGAATTTGTGAGGTAATAAAAACGGCACCAACCATTAGGACAACGAGCATTAGGACGGCTAGTATTGTGGGGATCTTTTTTTGATTTGTTGGCATACTAGTTACTCAATCTTTTCTCTAACAACGGGATGACCTCTTGGTTTATTTGCGGGTTAAGCGGGGTTACGGCAACTGAGACATCTGGCGGGATAGTTGATTTTCGCAGAGTCAGAATGGCTGATATTCCAAGCCAGATTACGGCAATTAAAACAACGAGTGAGGAAATAATAAGCCAGCTTTTGTCTTTACGCATTAATTTTTAAAGATTAACTTTACATCACTTTACCTTTTAACAAAGCGATTCTCAAGGAAAATTTTTTGGTAAAAAAAATGACTTTGCGGAAATGGTCATGGTGCCTTTTTTTGAGCCAAACGAAAGATTAATAATTTTTATAATTCTTCGCATTTTTTCGAGTCTTGTCAGAAAAGTCTCAACTTTTTCAGGAGCCCCGGTAACAACCATTGAAAAATCAATTACCTTTACTTTGTCTAACTTTAAGCTTTTGCCGGCGTCGTTTGACAGATTTCTTAGAGCGGCAGTTGAGGAGACGGGGATGTCCCCGAACTGAAGGGTGGAAATTACAACCGCGGAGGCGGAAGCCGCCAAATAAATTGAGTCCAGTGCGGTTTCGGGGACAGCCGTGTCGGGCAAGGCAGTAACCAGGGCTGGCAGGTGCGGTTGGAAAGAATTGTAGGAATCTTGAGCCGTGATCAAATCATTAATTTTCTGGTCCATGGCTGAAATAGTTTTCTTTTGATCGTCAATTTTTTTCACTAATCCAAGAATGGTTGTCAATGTTGGGGACAGGGCAAAAATCAAAAATAGAGCGATAAGGATAAGAGACGCAATGATACTAAAATAGCTGCGAACCACCGGGTCAGAAATGACTGGTTCGATATAGGTGTAATAGCGGCGAAACCGTTTGTAAAAATTCGCTTCAAGATAGGGGTTGGCTGTCATTTTGGTTTTAATTTACATAGGCTACCCGAACGGAAAAATTAACACCGACACTTTCGCCTTTAGAAATTTTTTCGAGACTTAGGTCCTTAAATTTGGATGAGCCCTGAAAGCTAGCCACCATTTGGGCCAGGCTTTGATCATTTCCAAGGCCACTGAAGTTCACCACGTTTTGATCGATGTTTATTTGAGTCAGGGAAACCGATGCCGGGATTATTTTCTCCACATCCCCCAGAATGGTTACGGTCGAGGGATCTTTTTCAATTTTTACAGCGGCCCCGATTCGATTCGTGACGGAACGAAATTCCTCTTCAAAATCTCTTGAGGATTCGATGATAGCTTTTTTGTGGTCAATTTCCTCAGAAAGGTTGGCCACCTCGGTGTCAAAGTAGAAACGCGACAAAAACGCCAGTACGACGACTAATTCAGTCAGGATGACGATCTTTTTCCCCCAAGAAAGAGCCCAATCAAGGAATTTTCCGGTAGTGCCGTTGGCTCCTTCTGCCTTAGGCAACAAATTAATATCCGGAGTGGTGAACTTTTTCCCGGCCATACGTAGTAAATATGGTAGCTGATTTAGAGGAAGTTAGGAAGACCGGGGGAGGATTTAGGATTTTTTAGAGGGGATGGCTTTTTTAGATTTTGGTACAGTTGATTTTGGGGCTTTGTGATCTACTTTTTTGATACCGTTTTTAAGAAGTTTTGCCAAACGTCCCTTGATTCGGGAAGCTTTGTTTTTGTGGATAGTATTTTTTTTGGCGGCCTTATCAAGAGCAGAGCTTGCCTTAGCCAAAAGACTGGCTGATGGGGATTTTCGAAAAGAATCGACAATCTCTTTGAGAGCGCGCTTTTGCCGGCGATTTCGATCGCGTCTTACAAGACTTTGCTTCATTTTTTTGATGGCGGATTTGATGATTGGCATAAGGGTTTTTGGACTCTTAATTCTAGCTAAACTGATTTTAGCATAGTAGAATTGATCCGTAAAGGTAACTTATGGTTAAGAACCTCATTAAAACCAGCACCGAATTGTTGTTTCGCAAGCAAACGAGT
>CAYPLU010000004.1:18844-23007 GCA_964411775.1 uncultured Gammaproteobacteria bacterium
TCTCTCGGCGGCGACAATTATTGCCGCGGCGGTTTTTCTGTCTCGTATACTGGGATTAGTTAAGTTTCGGCTTCTAACTGACCGGTTTAGCGTCAACGAGCTGGGTGTCTTTTTTGCTGCCTTTCGACTTCCGAGTACCATTTTTGACATTATTGTTATGGGGGCCCTAACGACGGCTTTTATCCCGGTTTTTACCACCTATCTTGACCGGAACCGTGAGAGTGAGGCAAATCACATCGCTTCGGTTATTTTGACAGTCAGCGGGGTTATTTTCCTGGTGTTTTCGGTTGTCTTTTTTATTTTTACCCAGCAACTGGTGTTTTTTGTGGCTCCGGGGTTATCACTAAGTGAGCAGGCTTTGGCGGTGAATTTTACGAGAATTATGTTGGTCGGGCAGACGTTGCCACTGATATTAGGGAACTTCTTAACAGGAGTCTTGCAGTCTCATAAGCGATTCCTGATTCCGGCAATTGCGCCGGTGGCTTATAACATCGGCATTATTATTGGAATTGGTTTTTTGTCGCCACGTTTCGGACTTTATGGAGCTGTTTGGGGGGTCGTCATTGGAGCGGTCTTGTTTTTCTTGGTGCAGATCCCCTTGTGTCTGAAGCTTAATTTTCACTTTTCACCGTCGTTTGATTTGCAAAATTCTGGGGTAGCGGCAATTGGGAGGCTCATCATCCCGCGAACGATTGGATTGGCATTCAATCAGCTTAACTACACGGCGAATTTGATAATTTCGTCAATCATCTCCACTCGGGCAATCACAATTTTCAACTTTGCACAACAATTACAGCAGCTTCCGGTTGGCATTTTTGCGGCGACTATCTCTCAGGCGTCGCTGCCGACTTTAGCTGAAGAGAGCAACCGAGAAGACCAGCTGGTGGCTTTTAAGAAAACTTTTCTGACCAGCCTGCACCAGATTCTTTTTTTGGTTTTGCCGGCGGCGGCAATTCTGATAGTTCTAAGAATTCCTGTTGTTCGACTGGTTTATGGTGCATCAAAGTTTGACTGGCCGGCAACTGTTGAGACCGGGCGGACACTAGCGTTTCTTGGCGTGGCACTAGTAGCGGAATCAAGCATTAATTTGTTAGTGCGCGGGTTTTTTGCTCTTCGAGACAGTAAGACTCCAATGATTATTGGAGGAATTGCCGTTGTAATTAATGTCGCTTTTTCGGTCGCGTTTGTGTTTTTCTTTTTCAACACAACCAGACCGGTTTGGTCCTTAGCCTTTGCGGCGGCAATTTCAGACATTTCTTATGCGTCAATGCTTTTGTTTTACTTTGGCAAGCGGGTTTCAGGTTTTGACAAGCGGGCATTATTTTTGCCGGCTCTTAAAATTGGGCTAGCGGCCATGGCGGCGGGACTTTGTCTTTACGTACCAATGAAGCTTCTTGATCAACTCATTTTTGATACAACCCGAACATTGCCGCTTCTTATGTTGACAGCCACTGCCACGCTTTTGGGACTTTCGGTCTATCTCTTTTTCACCTGGTTACTTGACATTTCAGAGTTACAATCATTTGCGGCACTTCTTGGGAAGGTGCGAAAAATTTTCTTTGCGGCTGAGGAAACTGTAGCTGAAGCGGTTTTGGAAACAGCATCAACGATTGGGGAAACGGTTAATCAAGAAACCCATCGGATTGAACCGTAATATTTTTTAAATTTATTCCTCGGAGATGGATCAAAAATACATTCGAAACTTTGCTATTGTTGCCCACATTGACCATGGGAAATCAACCTTGGCGGACCGGTTTATGGATATAACAGGGACGGTTGCCAAAAGGGATCAGGTTAACCAAGCACTTGATTCCCATCCCATCAGCCGTGAGCGAGGTATCACCATAAAGCTGGCGCCAGTGACTATGCGATATCAACATAACGGCCAAAACTACGAACTCAATCTAATCGACACTCCGGGGCACGTTGACTTTTCCTATGAAGTCGAACGAAGCTTGGCAGCGTGCGAAGGCGTCATTCTTCTGGTTGACGCAACTCAGGGAATTCAGGCACAAACCTTATCTCATTATCAAAAAGCTAAAAGGCTGGGGCTTGTTATTATTCCAGTGATTAACAAAATCGATTCTCCGATTGCTAAGACGGAAGAGGTAATGACAGAACTAATGGAGCTGGTTGGGTCAACGGGTAAAATTTTTACAGTTTCGGCTAAGGACGGGACTGGGGTTGGAGAACTTCTGGGTCACGTTATAGATCTGATTTCTCCACCAAACGGACATTTAGAGAAACCAGCTCGGGGACTAATCTTCTCATCGCTTTTTGACCCAAAACGAGGGGTCGTGGCTTTTGTAAGGGTGATCGATGGCGAGTTTAAAGCCAACGAAAAATTGCGCTTTTTAGCTACTAATGGCGGTGGAATTACCTTAGAAGTGGGCCGATTTGTCCCGGTAATGAAGACGGCAGAGAAAATTCAGGTGGGCGAGGTTGGTTTTGTGGCAACAAACATTAAAGATCCGGCGATTGTTAAGGTTGGAGATACCCTTCTTCGCCAAGGCTTCGAAGGGCAGGCTCTTCCAGGTTATAACGAACCAAAACCGGTGGTGTTTGTAAGTTTTTTTCCGGTGGACCAGAATGATTTTCCTATTCTCGAAGACGGTCTTAAAAAACTCAAGTTGAATGACGCTGCTATCAGTTTCACACCAACCGCCTCAAAGGCTTTGGGGCGAGGGTTTCGCTGCGGATTTTTGGGACATTTACACGCTGAGATTTCTCAGGAACGTCTTGAGACGGATTATAATTTGAACATTTTGGCTACCTCGCCTACAGTTGAATACCGAATAAATGGCCAGATTTATGAGGAGCCCTGGATTTTGGCAACGATTATCGTACCGCAAACTTTTTTGGGAGCGGTAATTACTCTTTGTGAAGACCGGCGAGCAAAGCTAGTTGATATGAGTTACCACGGAAGCAACGTGACGGTGACCTATGAAATTCCTCTATCAGAGATTATCACTGACTTTTTTGATCAGTTGAAATCAAACTCATCCGGGTTTGCCAGTATGGATTACGAAATTTTGGAGTACCGCTCTTTTGACGCGGTAAACCTGGAAATTCTTATTAACCACGAAGCAGTTGACGCTTTTTCGCAAATTATGGAAAAGGGGCGGGCGGAAAAATTTGGAAAATTTTTGGTCGAGAGACTTAAGGAAGTCATCCCGAGACAACAAATTGCCGTTCCTATTCAGGCTGTTATTAATGGTCAGGTAATCGCCAGGGCTGATATTTCCAGCTTTCGAAAGGATGTTACCGCGAAACTTTATGGAGGGGACGTAACAAGAAAAATGAAGCTTTTGGAAAAACAGAAGGAAGGAAAGAAAAAGATGAAGACCATTGGTAAGGTGGAGATCCCAAACGACACATTTCTTAAAGTGTTTAGAACTTAGCAAGCCCAATAACGATAGTGTTGTTGCCTACTTTTTGCGCCAGTTTCTCATCGGCAGAGACGAGAGTAATCCCGTTTTCTATCGCTAATGTTACATAGGCGCTATCATAGGCAGAAATTTGATAGTCACGGCAATTTCTCAAAATCTTAAAAGACAGATCCTGCATCGAAATTGTTTGTGGTTTTACCTTTAAAATTAGCTTTAGAAATTTACTTGAATGAAGGTAGGATAATTTATTTTTTAGGATTGCCGACGCAAAACCATTAATAATTTCATATTCCCAAATATCCGGAGCCAAGAGTAAAATGTCACCTTTTTCTGACAACGTAAGCAGACTTCTTGCTTTATCGGAATCATTTTCTTCAAAAACCCATTTGAGGCAGACCGAAGCGTCGACAACGACTTTTTTCATGCAAACCGTCTTCCCTCTTTAACCAAATCCAAAACAGGAACATTAATTTTAACAGCAACCTTTTTAAGGCGTTCGGCCAAATTAATTTGGACAGAACTAGTGAACTTCCTTTTCTTGTATAAGGATACGGCCTGCCTAACGAAGGCCGCAATACTTTTACCCTCAGAGAGAGCCAACAGTTTAATTTCTTGATATTCGTCAGCGGGGAATCTTAAATTGGTGGCAACAATATTCATGGTGTGATGGTACCATGGTACCATTTACTTGTCAAGCTAAGTTTTGAGTGACTTCGATGGGGGAATTTGATATCTTTGTGTTAATGAAGAAACTGGCGAAATGGCTGGCTATTT
>CAYPLU010000004.1:23017-36200 GCA_964411775.1 uncultured Gammaproteobacteria bacterium
CGTTGGTAGTTATCTTAGGAGCGGCCTGGAAAGCAATTACTTTTACCAAAGCCCAGGAATACAATCTTTTTCCCGTTAAGGGACAACGATGGTTGGGGGCGGAAAACAGCCCTGATGTTAACGTAAAACTTCGCGGCAGACAGAGTGTGGATATGTATAAGGGATTAGTAAAAATTGGCTATCCGGCGGGTGAACCACCGGATCAGAAAGCGCCTCAGCTATGCACAATTTTTTCACAACCACGAAAACCGGAGTTTGTAAATTTATACGCAGTGGGAGTTTACCAGGGAATTGGCAGCGGGGTAGAAAACAATCCGCCACATTTGGCCGATTTTGGCAGTGTACCAGGGGAGACGATTTACGCTCCCAATCATGGCTATGACATTGGGGATGGACTAGGTTATTTGGTAGTTTACGCCGATAATGACTCGATAGCCCTTCATGTGGGCGACAGTGATGGGACGATTGACGGCTACGCGGTTCATTTTATGAACCTGGATGTAAATCCGGAATTGGTTCGGCTATACCAAGCCAACTCCGGCGGGCGGGAACAACTGCCGGCGGTAGGAAAGCATCAAGCCATTGGAACTAGCCGAGGAGGGGTGGTCACGGTAGTTATTCGAGATACCGGAAGTTTTATGGATCCCCGAAGCGCTTTGGACTGGTATTCCAATTGCGAACTCGATCTAGGGACAATCGTACCGACGGACGGATTAGGGGGAGGAGGTTCGGGAAACCGGGACAAAATAATCTATCCCCCGCTTGGGTCACTTCAGGAGTGCCCGGTTGAGTATCCAACAGTTGGAACAATTAGTTTCCCGACCCAAAAGACAATTGAGCCAGTTAATCTCCCTAAAGATTTCTATTGCGGAATAACACCAATTGGCGAACCGCCAATTTGTAAAAATCCACCAAGAGATGGTCAACCGGGCCGAGACGACTTCTGCCAAGGAACATCACTTATGAGATGGTGCCGTCAGGAAACTGGGAGCTGCAAGCTCATACAGGATATGGGGGCAGCTTGCGACGCTAGCGGAAAAAACATTCAAAATTGCAGTACGTTTTATAAATTTTGTACTGAAAAAGATGTCCAAGGGTTTTGGCTTTCGCGACTGAATTTGGCGCATGCCTCACCTCAGGGTTGTAGCCTTTTAAACGATCAAGATAAAGATACGATCGGACGGTGTTTAGACTATTTGAAGATTAACACTGGTGGCGGTTCTGGAAACCCTGCTCCGCCTCCAGGCACGTTTCCGTCTCTTCCCGTCTGCGTCCCAACGGCCAGTAAAACTCAGGCCGGGCGCTGCACGAGCGCGTGCGGAGATAAGTTGACGATTACAGAATCTTTGGGATTTAACATTGCCAATAACTGTGCGACAGGAACCTGCCGGGCCACCATAAAGATTGATCCAACAACGACACTTTATGCCCCGCTGGCCAAAAATTTGGCCGACTATTTTGCCGGTTCCCTTGATGCCGGGAGTGTGGCTGAGGGTGCAATCACCCAAGAACAGTTGACACATATTCAGCAGGTTCTGGCGGCCGGGCCGGTGACGAGCGACGATTACGCAACTTTAGCGGATGGTTTTAAGCGAGCCGGAGTGGCCAGAAAACTTCTTCCACTTGAAGTGCAGGACCAATTAAAATGCCAGTTTGTTAAGTACGTTAAAAACAAGATTGATAGCAAGCTAAATACGAAATACAAGTATCTCGTCGACGAAAAAGAAACATATTTCCAGATTGATGGAGTATCAATTAAAGACTTTGTTCTTCCGCCATACTTTGACCCTGACTTTAAAAAATATGATCCGGCGGATATAAATATTGGCTGCAGCGTCCTACCTAGTATGGACCCACTCAAGGTTCCGGGTTGGCTTGGTTCACCGTCAGGGCTTGCCTGGATTGACGTGCCATTGTTTGATAATGACGAGGCGCAAGGGAAAATTGAGTTTGTTTCCGGTGGCATGTTTACTAATGAACTCAGTCCGATTCAAACATCAATTCCGGAAATTCGTCGGCTTAATAGCGCGACAAATATTATTCAAAAATCATTGATGCCGCCGGAAACAGCTCTCCCGCCTGATGAGCGGCAGGAGGCAATTACACCGCAATCGAGATTTTTGACCATTGGCCCGGAAATAAGACCAAATCTGATTCTTAATGCCTGTACAAAAACCCAAACGCTAGAAGAAATTTACAAAGCCTATGATGATAACCCAAAAAATCCACGTTATGTGTTGGAAGCGAACATTCCAAGCTTTACTCTTGGAGTTGAATGTCTCCAAAATGGGGGGAATTTACCAAAAGATCCGGCGTCACTATCAAAAGTTTGTTCGGTTGGCCCGGAAGGGCAGATGAACTGTTTTCAGCAGTTGCCGGCTGATCAGGTTCCTGCCAACGGCCGGAAAGATTTCCCAAACGTATCTGTCCAAACGAGAAACGTGACGCCATATTTGTTTGACACATACCTCCAAACGATTGACCAAGCCCGAGGAGTGCTACGGATTTTCAAGCCGTATGCGATTGCGGCAGCCGGGGACAACAAAACAGATCAATTTCGAGCCAGTGAGGAATTTGAAAGAAACTTTCTACCTATTCCAGCCGAGAGTAACAAAATTAAGTATCTTCTTAATTCGAGCACCGGGGTGACTTTGAAAGAAGAAGAGGGATGGAAACTGTTGTTTGACAAGTTGGGAGGAATTTGGACAGCGAAAGAATTTGTACTGGAACTATTAAAACCAGTAAAGTGAAAGATTTGGTATTCTTAGCTGAATGAAAAAACTAGTTGCCGCACTGTTTACCATCGTCTTTGCGTTTTCATTAACGCCATTATCAGTTCTTGCAGATGACCCCTCGCGAGACACTGAATGCGTCGGCGGGAACAAAGTGGCTGAAGTCACAATTGCCAGTGGGGTGACGACAAAAACAGGTTACTATGCTTGTTGCCAACAGGGCAAGGACTACGCTCCAGTTAAATTTGGCTACAACGCTGGTTCCATCGCTGGTTATAAATATACTTCGACTTGTGACCAATCGGCCGTATCTCTTACAAATAGTCTGGAACTGGATCCCGCGACTTTTGTTAGTCTTGTCAACTCTGGAAAAATGACCCGTCCGACGTGCTCAGGTAATTACACATTTGTTAATGATCCGTCATTGGGGAAAAACCAATGCGTCTCTAACACAGTTAAAATGCCAACGGCTTGTTCTGATTTCCTGGGAACAACAGCACCGCTGGCTGATACGACGGTTGGCAGTCCTAATTCAGGGAAAACATGTTGTGTTTATACAGGAGGAGTGTGCGCAGGCCCCTTCGCAACTTGCGCTGATGCTGAGGCAAAACTACGAAATGCAGCAGGGAACTCCTGTGTTGCAGGATACATCTATCAGTGTCCAAATCCGCAATATTATTCACCCCAATATGATCCATTAATTGGAGGAATGGTGTGCGCCGTTGATAAGACAAAATTACCGGCTGGCTCGGAATCATACTTTTCTGGGACAGACTTTCAAGGAACTTGCGGAGGGGGTTTTGTTGACACGGCAATAGGCTGTATTCCCACGGGTAATTTTACAGAAACAATGGCGTTTGTTCTTCAGTGGCTGTTTTTGGCCGCTGGTGGGATTATCATTGCCCTTGTTATTAAAAATGGTTTTACTCTTTTAACGTCGGCCGGGAATCCGGAAAAATTGAAAGAGGTTCGGGAAAGTGTCACCGCAATTGTCACCGGAGTCCTATTAATTATCTTTTCTCTCACGATCCTTAAGATTGTGGGGGCTGATATACTGGGATTACCGGGATTTTAAATTTATTATGAACCCTCCAGCACCAGCAGTTGATTCTCCAAGCGTCTGGCTTGGAACGGTTAAACTGCCAACAGATGTGGCGAGCCTTATGAAGGCACGGAGCTGGGCTGAGGCCGGGACAACGATAGTACCGGCAATTTTTGCCATGATCTTTTTTGTGAGTATTCTTCTTTCTCTTGCACTTATTGTCCGGGCAGGGCTAATGTTTGTTCTGTCTGAAGGAAGCAAAGAAAATTTTGTAAAGGCAAGGACGGCTTTGACACAAGCCCTCGTTGGTTTGGTGCTTGTTCTTTGTGTATTTTTAATTTTCAACGCGATTCAGCTTTTACTGGGCGTGAATTTAACGGGGAATCTTTTCTTTGGTGGATGTTATTGGGGAGGAACTTGTCCGGTACCCCCAGGTGGGGCAGGCCCTTGACAAGGAGTTTTAATTTGGTCTACGATGAATATGTTATGAAAAGAAATCTTTATCGCGGGGTTTCGTATTTGGCCTTGGCTTCTTTTGTAGCGGTTGCGTTTATTCACCCTGTTCATGTCTCCGCTTTGGAGTTTTGTGCTAAAGATTCGACTACGGGATTCTCTGTCCCTGGATGCTCGGGAAAGCAAGATTTGCCAACAATATTAACTGGAGTTTTAAACGTTGTTTTCTTTTTGTCGTTCATACTTGTTCTGTTCTTCCTCGTCTGGGGAGGGCTTAAGTGGGTCCTTGCCCAAGGAGAAAAAGAAGGCATCACAAAAGCCCGAGAGCAAGTTACGAACTCGCTGATTGGCTTGGTTGTGATTCTCGGATCATATTTGCTTTTGAACTTAGCGATGAATCTTATTTTGGGTACCAGCTTTGACCAGCTGAAAGACGTCAACCTTACTGGTCAAATTGGAAACTAGGCAATTCATTGAAGCTAGTTTTTTTTGTGAAATTCTTCTCTTCCTTTTTTAGTCGTGCTACTTTAGCTAAGTTAACCTTCTCGCTCTGGCTTTCCTTAATTTTCTTTTGCGCCCCACAAATCACCTTCGCAGCTTTAATTAAGGAAGATCCTGATATTGGTTGTCGGATTTCAATTAACTCCGTTGATGCGCTTTCGTTTGGCTGTTTAGCTCAGATGATTGTTAATGCTGTTCAGTGGGCCTACGGGTTTTCACTTCTGGCAGGGATGGGGTATTTTATCTTTGGCGGAATAACCTTCATGATGGCGGCTGATGAAAAAGGGATTAAAGCAGGAAGGGACAAAATGATTTGGGCAGTTCTTGGATTTGTATTTATTGTCGTGTCATTTTTAATTGTTCGGGTAATTCTTCTTTTACTTGGGATTCCCGACCTCCTGAATAACTTCAGCTTGTTTGTCCCCTCCCCCTAACATTACTCTTGACAGAATTTAAAAATTGTTCTAACATATGTTCGAATATGAAATCTGTCAAAATTTTCAAAGCGGGAAATAGTCTTGCTGTCACCGTTCCAAAAGAGCTGGCTCAGAAATATGGCCTGGAACTTGGGATGCGTATCTTTCCCCAAACAGTAAATGGTGGAATTTTCTATAAACCCAGAACGGCGACAGTCAAAATTTCCAAAGAGTTTGATTCTTGGCTCAAAAGAACAGCTAAAAAATATACCCCAACTCTTCGGGCCTTGGCTCACAAATGACATGAAATATTTGTCCCTTGAGGAAGTGATTGTCATTCACGATCGCTATGTTGGAATGTTTGGTGGTAGCCTTGGTGTTCGAGACGAGAAACTTTTAGATTCAGCGGTTTTTCGGTGTCAGGCAAGCTTTGGTGAAGAAGATTTATATAAGACCGTTTTTGAAAAAGCGGCAGCGCTTTTCCACAGTATTCTTTTTAACCATCCCTTCATTGATGGCAACAAGCGAACGGCTCTTTTTGCCTGCAGCCGTTTTCTCTATTTGAATGGTTGTGAATTCTCTGCTTCCAACCATGAGGCGACTGAATTTCCTTTATTTGTTGAAAAAACCCGACCAGATATTTCCGAAATTGCCTCCTGGCTTAAAGCCCACTCTAAACGAAGAAAGACTTGATTGAGTAACAGTTCACGACTGTAAGATAACTGTCATCGCGAGTGAGTGAAACGAGCGTGGCGATCTCAAATAAATTTTAATGAGATTGCTTCGCTTCGCTCGCAATGACAAAACGATATTAGAGGTGAGAATTGTTACTTGATTGACAATTTGAAGCAAATTTGTCATTCTTGGAGCAAGAATGAAATCTGCCCGTATTTTTCGAGTTTTTCTCCTCGTTGCAAGTTTTTTTGTCGTTGTTTCCTTTAGGACAGTTTTTGCCGCTGCGGGGGGAGGTACTCCGCCGGCCAACAGTAACCTGAATGGCCCGGGGTATTTTTTTAACCCAACTCCTGGGACTCAAGGACAGGCATTGTATGCTACTCCAACACTGAACGGCACAAAAACGACAGTGTATGTCAATAATGACCTCTGGGTCCATATTACCAGTCAACTTCTAGGGCAACCAAAAGTGCTTAACGCGATGGGGCAAGAAGTTTATGCGGGGGATAGCGGTGCGGTTGGGTTTTTATCCAGCCAAATCGCTTTCATGGCAACGACACCGGTTATTTCCGGGGGAGACTTTGTCGCTTACAATCTTCAAAAATTAACCGTCCCAGGAGTCAAGCCCACTTACGCTGCTAATCCAGGCGGTATTGGCGGCGTGGGGTACCGAAGCCTTTTTCCCGTCCTGCAACTATGGTCACTTATGCGAAACATTGCCTATTTGTTTTTTGCGATTATTTTTGTCGTGGTTGGACTTCTCATAATCTTAGGCAAAAAACTTGATCCAAAGACGGCTTTGACGGTTCAAACGGCTTTGCCAAAAATTGTTATTTCTCTAGTTCTAGTAACTTTTTCCTATGCCATTGCCGGATTTGTGATTGATCTCATGTACGTGGCCATCGCCCTTATTTTTTCGGTTTTAAAACCGCTTCTTGCTACCAACCCGACCGGGACTGGTGATGATTTGTATAGAAGTATACAAAACGGAGAAATCTTGTTTGCCTTTTTCCTTAGGACCCCTTGGCTGGGAATGTATCAAGGCTTAATCGACGCGACGGCGCTACTAAGTGATCAAATTTTTCTGGGGATGGGGGGAGTCGTGAGCCACGTACTTGGGCAAGGGGCGGGGATTCTTGTTGGCCTCATCGTGGCTATTGCTATTTTTTATGCACTTTTTAAGATTTGGCTGAAACTAATCATGACCTATATTCAGATAATTTTGGCTGTTATTGTCGGGCCATTTCTTATTATGATGGATGCAATTCCAAAGCCAAATCAATCAAATTTTATGAACTGGCTTAAAGGACTTCTGGGAAACGCCATGATTTATCCGGTGACCATTCTCATGCTTCTTATTGGGATGATTATTTCAGCGGGTGTCGGACAAAGTGGCATTGGCAACGGAAGTTTTATTGCGCCACTGACCGGCATTGGCAACGCCGGAATTGCCCAGGTTATTATTGGACTAGGGATGCTACTATCGATCCCGGCAATTCTTGATAAGGTGCCAGGATGGTTTGGAGCAAATGCCAAAGGAGGGCTGGCCGAATTAACCAATGCCTGGCAGGAGCCGTTAAAGAATAATTACCTTGCTCGGTCCTACGAAAAAAACCAGAAGTTAGAGCAGGGAGCAAAGGACAAACTTACTCAGGATAAAATTGAAGACCGAATTAAAAGGCGTTATCCTGACGTTAAAGCTCCGGATAACGCCGCGGTTGGAGCCGAGAGTTTTGTTAGAGCAAATAACCTTACGAATGGAGGCCTAGCACCAAACCAGTTTGCGCTTAGAAGTTATTTGGGAGCAAATGGACTAGGTGACTTTGATCCGAACGGTAAGACTTTCTCTATGAAATATGACCAGTGGGGTAAGTTAAGTGATGACGCTCGGAGAGCCCATATTGCGGAGGCGAGAGCTGCAGGAGGGCTTGATTACAATGAAAACGAAATTGAAGCAGATTTGGCAGCAATTCGTGAAATAGCTGAAAATAATAAGGCCTGGGGTAAGTATACTGAATTGACGGCTGCTAAATTCGCCCATCAGCAATCACTACGTGGCAAAGTTGACGATGCTCTTGCTTCGTTAGACGCAAATGCCGGGCGAATACCGGGGGTAGGATTACTTGTTAAGGCAGCTTCGTCTTTCGGGGGTAAATCTTAGAAGACAGAATTTTAATAAAGCGAAATAGAGCTGTGTGGACAAAGCTTACAAGGAGCCAAGTCGAGAAATAATTTCCAAGACTGTACGGAAAGTTTGTCCGACGAAACTTTTTTCTGTGAAGGCCATTACCTCTGAGAGGTGAAAAAGCCAGCCGGTTGTGGAATTATCTTTTGCTTCTTTAGCACGACGTGCAACTTTTTTAGCTCTCTCAATTGCCGCCTGGTATACCACACGTTTCTCTGGGGGGATATCAGCAGACATATTGGAAATTATACCATTGCCGCCTCGGCTGTCAGTACCAAATCCAAGACGTTGTAATGTTTGCCAGAAGATAAGATTGTCACCTTCCAATGAAACTAGCGACATTCCCTCTGTTAGCCGGTTGACTTGTTCCCGGGTTACCCCCAGTTGCTTGAGAACAAAATTGACTTGTTCATTGCTAAGATTATTAGATGCCGCATTATTGAGCATCCTTACAACCGTACCTTGATAAGCGATCGTTCTGGCCGCATGTTGTGAATCTTGATCGTCGATTGAGACCAATACCCCATTTTCGATAAAATTACTTGCGATATTGGTGACGTTTAGCAAATGATTTTCCCTTGACTTATCCGCTTCGCTCTTGGCTTTGGCTTTGGCATCAGACTTTTCTTTATCTATTTTTACTTTCTTCTCTTCGTCTAACATATTCTGACGATCGGCAAGATTGCTTTTGTCATAGTTTTGCCGGCGACCAAGTAACTTTCCTTTTGCGTCTCGGCGTGCCTCAATTTCAGCGACTAATTTGTCAATTTGTTCTTGTGTCTGATTATCGAACTGAAGAAAGACAATTTCGCCACGACTACGATCTTCGATCCTCTTTCTAAGAGAAAGATCTCTTTGGACAATCCGTCGCCATCTTTTAATGTCTTCAACAGAATAGCCAGACAGTTGGGCAACCTGCTCTGCTGGCATTGTTAACGCGGAGGTTTTTCCCAAATTCATTGCCTGGGCAACATTACCAAGGTTAAAGTCAGCATTTTGAACATTTTGTCGCCGCTTCGCTAGGGATGCTTGTAACTCCGCAGGTGTGTTTCCGGGTAAGCCATAGGCAATGGCTACCTGAACATCATTGTCTAAATCAACTCGAGAAAGAGTAAGTTGATCAAACTCTTGAGAGATTAATTGCCGGGCAGCAATGAGGACTCTCTGCGTGCGCTCCCGAGAAAGACCGAGACCTTGACCTTGCATAAGCTGAGACCGGACTTGATCTCCAAATTTCATGTAAGCCTCATCGGGGGTTTCGTTTGGGTGCGAACGACTTGCTTCTTCCCAAACCCGTCTTTCAATTCCTGACCCTGGTGAAAGTTGATTAGCCAGAGCATCGCAGTAAGACACAATTAAGTCTCCCCTTGCTGTTCCTGTGATTGGTGGGTGACACGGCTGACCAGTTCCTGAACGTTGGTCATAATTATTGTCCGGATTCACAAGAGACTTTGAGAGAAATGTCAAAAAACGAAGGGCTTTTTCGTCTTCTTTTGTGTACTTTCCATCAGCCATTTCGTCACTATATAGGTGTAAATAGTCCTGCAGTTTTGCTTGATCAATTTCCCCTGACTGGCTTCTAAATTCAGCTACAAACTCCTTAACCGCAGCCATTTCTTGGCGAATGTCTTCGATGAGATGTTCCATCGCAACGTCCTGAGAATGCGACTCAAGAACATCGCGAGCAAATTCACCAGGATTGCGTCTTTTACTTGGCGTGTTGGGATTTAAACGCGACCCATAATAGACATGGGGCCCATGAATCGACTCCCCAGGCTCGGGAACCCGATGGGGCTCGTAAAGAACGGCGTTTTTCGGAAGTGATGGTGGAGGGCCAGGTTTGTTATGGTAAGACGAAAAGCCTAATTGTTGGGCGTCTTTTAAACGATCTGCCCTAGCAGCATCTTCCATTGCCCGAGTTGCTGCCGCAGCTTCCGCGGCTTGTTGTTGGGCGAGCTCAGCCGATTGCTGCAAGTATCCAAATTCCGACCCACCATCTTGCGGTGGCGGGACTACGGCACGTTCATAAGGGACATCGGGTGAATTTGGTGGCACTAAAGGCGAATTCGCTTGAGGCAAAATCTGAGAAGCATATATTTCTCGACCAGTTTCATTATCTCGGCCAATAATAGGATTAGGTTGAACAGGTTCAGGAACTACCACTTCCTGAATCCCAGTTGCTGTTTGACCACGATTTCGGTTAAGAATTCTGGTCAATGGCCTAGACAGGTTTTCTAACAATGTTCCTCGTCGAGGGTTTGAATCATTATTGGTTATCGTCCCAGCTGGCAGCGAACTTTCATGGGAGGAGTCACTTCTAAGAGGGAAAACCATTTGTCCAATTTTCGTTCGTATTTCTCGTAATCTTTCCTCAGTGGCTGGTTTTTCAGATTCCGCTGTTTGCCCCGCCTCTTCAGCTAGAGCTTTTGCTTTTGTGTTAGATTGACCACCGTCTTGCCTTTTTAAATACTCCCGCTTCCGACGTTGATATTCAGCCGTTCCATCCGTCCGCGTGGTACCGCTTTCGCTTTTGGTTAAGACTGGGGGCGTCTCCCCAGATGGAGGATTATTAGAACTCGCCATATTATTTCACACAGGTAACATTTTGGCTAACTTTGGGGGCAAGGGCATAGGAAACATCGCCGGGTTTGTCCAGGGCCGGGATGGTTGGACGAATATTTGTTGTTCTGCCAGACTCGTCAAGGCAAGGACCAATGACTGATCCGACATTTTTACTTTGATTGTAATCGGCAAAGAAAATGTTCGTACCATTTCTGGTCACCTGGTAGTGAAGGTGAAAACCGGTCTCGTAAGTCAGGGGGATAGATTTGTCATAAATTGAGCCAACCTTGTCGCCTCGCATGATGGGTCCAAGGGGATGCAGGTCCTCTTGATTTAAGTGAAGGAAAGCGGCGCGATAGGTAGCCCCAGATTTTTGATCGACTGAGTCGATATAGACCACGCCGCCAAGCCGCATGTCAAAGTTGCTGTAGGAAACCGTCCCGGTAGTGGTTGATAAAACGGTCCCCCGGCCAGAAATATCAACTCCACCGAGAAGGCAACTCGTTGACCCTCCTGTCCCGGAATGACTCACCTCACCACAATGAGGTTTGTAGACTAGGCCTGAATCGACACCACAATGTAGTTTGTCGTAGTCAGTTATTGCCCGATTGCCTGGTTTTACGCAGACAAGCTGATCATCAAGGCTAGTGACCGCCCCGCCAAAGGGATAGCCATAGGGGATGTCCGCAATTAAATCGCCGATTTGTACAATTGCTTGGGCAGTGAAGTTTTTTGTTTCTTTAGTAATTGGATCGGTGGCGACAACTTCAATAATATTAATGATTTGTGAGTCGTTATATTGACCGGCTTTGATTGGCAGTTTTTTAAAAGTTACAACCAATGGATTGGTATCATTGTTTTCCTTGGTTAACTTATTGGGTAATTCAGTGACGGGTTCTGGCATGACCAAAGTAATCGGGGTGCCGGTTTTGTAGACTTTTATATCAGTGTCTTTAATTAAGATATCCCAGTCGTGATCGGCGGTATTGGTTATTTTCACCGTGTATTCGATTTCACTAGCGGTATCGTTTTTTACTTGACTAGGGGTGGCGGTTTTTTCAACCTGAATTTCCGTATTTTGAAAATTGTCACTGCCAAAAATGATTTGGTTACGGGCTTGGGGAGCAACAAAAAAGCTAGTAAAAGTGACGGCGGCAATTGTCAGCCCACCAATGGCGGTTGCCGGGGCAGCAAGAGCAGCGCCTAATCCACCGAGAGCAGATCCTAATGCGCCGCCGATTCCGGCAATAGAGGCCAGAGCATTCCCGACTCCGGCAGTAATGGCCCCCCAGTTAGCAGCAACGGCCGCACCCAGACCAGCACCGGCGACCATTCCCAACGGGCCACCGACAATAAAACCTGCCGCTCCGCCGATTCCGATTCCGGCGAGAGTCGCCGGCGATAAAGCGGCCAGCCAGGGAGCAATTGCTCCGTAAAGGGCAAGGAGCGGGGCCATTAATAGACCGCCACCGATGCCAACACCATATTTGATAATTTTTTCTTTGTTATCCCAAAGCCATTTGGCTGATTTCAAAATATCCAAGGGGTTTCCAGCTAGGGCTCCGGCGAAAGTTTTGACAGTATCAATAGTTCCTTTGATTTTGGTAGACATTCCGGCGACACTACCGCCGATTTTGCCTCCGACAGCTCCCAGGATGCCTTTTTTAATTTCTGTTCCCGTTTGGCTCCCGGACAAATGATCGGACTTTGTCCCAGATAAGCCGATTGGTTGTCCTGGTGCTTGGTTTTTCTCGCTGAACGTTTGGTTGGGCTGGCCAGAAGATTGTTGAATTGTGTTTGTGTCGACACTTTGAGCGAATGACTCAGCGGTTGATTTGCGACCAATTTCGGGAGAGGCGGTACCAAAATTAGCTGGACCTTGATCAGACGATACTTGTCCAGCCGCTCCTCGGGCAGTGAAACCCCGCCCTGTCAGGCGGCTCCAAATATTTCCGCCCAGCATCTTGGCTCGGGAAAATGGGGCTTCTCGCCAGGTTATGGGGCTGTTTTTAGCGACCTGCTCAATTCTATCCATTTCGGCTTTGAGTCGCGGGCTTGGTTCGGCTTGATATCCAGTTTTTTCTGGCTCGGAACTAGGAACGTTAACACGATGCTGGACAATGACTGAGGCGGTTTTTACTCCACTACTTTTTGAACCTTCGGTGGCGCTGCCGGGTTGGGTTATTCTAAGGGCCTCCTCGGGAGACATTCCTTCGTCGACAAGGTGAGTAACTTGCTTGGCACGGGCTTCACCGGGTTCGGATGGTATTGCGGCCGGAGACGATGATCTTTCAAACAGGATTTTTACTTTGTCTTGATTAATGGGCAATCGGGATATTCCGTCCCGCATGTCAATGACAAAAGTTGCTCCTTGTTTGAGGGTGTTTATGGCTTCCTTTGGAAGGACAAAGTCATCTCCAGAAAAGTTATCGACGAGAGAACTGGCAAGCACCCCATCTTTTAAGGCAGTGGGCATGGATTTATGCTAGCAGAGTTAGGCTCAAGTTTCCATTGGTGTATACTTTTATTATGAGTAGTCAGGCGGCGGTGGTTGGAAAAGTGACTTTGGGCGTTTATAAACAAGCTTTTGTCTTTGGAAAGTTTCTCCTGGTTATTT
>CAYPLU010000005.1:0-11046 GCA_964411775.1 uncultured Gammaproteobacteria bacterium
ATTCACACGTTTTATCTTAGAGAGTGAGGAGAAACAGTTCAAGCGCTTTCTCAAGCGAACCGTGTGGAAGTTGGCCGGTTTTGTGATAGTAGTCAAGATTACCCAGTTGATGGTATTTCTCCCGCAGAAGGAGGGAGGGGAAAGACTTGGCTTGGGAAGCCAGTTTGGTTTTTTGCCAGGAAGCCCGCAGCCATTCATCCGGGCCATTAGACTCATTGGTTGAGGCCAATAGTATATGGCGAAACTGGCGGACAATCATGGTAAAGATAACTTCAGAAGGATCAGTCTTTTGGTACTTTCGGAAAAGATTAATCACCTCCGCGACATTATTTGGCCTGATTGATTCGACGAATTTAAAAACGACGGGGTCGATTTTAAACTCGAGGATGGAAGCCTTCGGGAAAACTTTTTGGAAGGTAGTTATTTGGGTTGAGGTTAATTTTTTGCCTTCCCAGAAAACAGCATCAGTAAGATCATACTTTGCTATTTTTTCCAGCTCTTTTGAAGTGACGGCGTTTTCAATCGCGGCAAACTGCCGGTCGGAAAAAAGTCCGGTTGTTTGTAGAGCCGCTAGTGGATCAGGACCGATTTGGTCTTTGAGGTCGATGGTAACCACGTCGGCATCAATTTCAGCCTGAAGTTGTTGAAAACGGGCCCGGGAGGCAGAAATATTTTCGCCGTGCAGTAAAGTAATCATATTTTTTACCAAAAACGGCTTTTTGGTTTCTGGCCGGTGTTTTTTAAAAACTGTTGGTAGAGAACCTCAACCGTTTTGTGAGTGACATTGGCCCGGCGATGGGCACCGTGGTGGGCCAGGAGAGCGCCAGAAAAAGTTTTGGGGATGTGCATTAATTCATGAATTAAAGTTCGATCCTGATCCGAAGGGTGCTGACGATCAAAGCGTTCAGAAACGACCTCGATGACATAGTGGGGCTTTAGTTTTAGGACCAGCTGCCAGACGGTAGGGAAAGACCAGATTCGGGCGATGGCACGGCTGGTAGAGCCGAAACTTCGTAGAACAAAGATTTGATCAGAAAGAATGTGCGTCAGGCCTAAATTGGAAATAATATGGTCCAGGCGAGTTTTGATTTCCGGAGCGGCAACCCATTTCATGTCTGCAGAATAGAGAATTAAGATTCATGATTCAAGATTCAAGATTTGATGAGGCCAAGAAAATTGAGGACTTGGTGAAAGAAATTTCCAAAAACGGTCGCTGCCGGAGATTGACTTTGAGGCAGTTGATAAGGCTTGGCTGGTGAGGAATCAGCCTTGGAATCGCCTAATTTGGGCTGGCCTTTGGGTTTTTTAATTTCCATAAGATCCTTAGCAAAGGGCTTAAACTGATTATCTTTACCAATAAAACTAAAGCCTTCAAACGGACCCGCTTGGGCGTCAAGAACAAAGGGGGTAACCGCCACAATATTTGGTTCTGTCCAGAAGTTTTCAAAAGCCTGATGGTAAAAATTTCTGGCGGCAGTGTCGCCAACAAGATCTGCTCGCCAACCGGTCTCGGTGAGAAAAATTTTTGGATCTTTGATACCAAAATGCTGGGAAAGATAGTTTAACTCGAGCTTGTAACTGCCGATAGAGACGCGACTATTAACATTTGGAAAAGAGGAAAAACCCGGGTTACCATAGGTGTGGAAGGAGAGGCCGTCAGCCTTGGCAAAAATACCAGACACGGTATTGTTCATTGCCTGCATATAGCGGTAGACATCCATGGAGGTAGTGGAATTGGGGGCGGAGGAGTCAAAGCCGGCGGAAATAACAAAGAAATCATTGCTTTTCTGATGAAAGATATCAATGGCGCGGTCCAAAACGCGGGCATACTCTTCGGGGTAGACAAAACCACCCCACTCTCCCTGGTGATTTGGCTCGTTATAGACAATGACGTAGCGGTTTTTGGTTGGCCAGGGAAGGTCACTTAGGAAATTAGCAAAATCAACCAAATCATACTCATTGGGGGCCATCCAGTTTTGCCCACTTGGGAATGAAGCAATGCGGAGAATGGGGATAATCTTGAGGCGTCGACACTCGGTCATGAACGTGGTCCATTTTGGAAGGTCGCGTTCATTGGCACGAATGGGGATGGTAACGTAACCCCAGTCTCCCCCACCGGAGTTAACAAACTGAGCGGCTTTTTCAACTTCACCGGGGTCAAAAACATGAATACCAAATTTATTATTGGGGACAGAGATAGGGTCATAGATTGCACTAACAGTTTGGGCCGTCAAAAAAAGAAAAACAATTGAAAATGAGATTGCAAAAATTATTGATCTCATTGAACATATTTTGTCTTATTGAAGGTCAATATGCAATTTGCTAACCTGATTGCATGTTGACGCAAGAAGATTTGCAGGCCATTTTGAAAGTTTTGGAGCCAAGATTTGATAACATCGATCAAAGGTTTGAGAAAATTGATGCAAGATTTGGGGAGATTGATGTTAGATTTGGACAGATTGATGCCAGGTTTGAACAGATCGACGCTAGGTTTGTGCAGATTGATACCAGATTCGAACAGATTGATGGAAGATTTGAGAAGATTGATAAGGAATTTAGCGTAGTTAAGAGAGGTATTCGAGGATTGCGCAAAGATTTCGACGCTATGCTAAGTATGCTGGACCGCGAGGATGTTGAGATAAAGAAAAGAGTTACTAGGATCGAGAATCATCTTCATCTTTCTACTTGAATTTAAAAGATCGTTTTAGGGTATTTTCCGTGCCGCTCCGATAACCCCTCATAGTGATATGTGCTATAATTATAGGATATTTCTGATTATGAACAAAGAATCAAGGTTCCACGCTACTTTTATCAGGCAAAGATCATATCAAAGATCCAGTTTTTTCTCTAAAGATTTTAGGCCTATAGATATGGTGGGGTTACCAGTAGCTAAGTTAATTCAAAAATTGTTTTCTCCTGGATTATTTCCTCCAATGACAGATGTACTTTTCGCCGCGGAATTGATACAGGCAGGATTTAGTACTTCTTTTGTCTCCTTAACAAACAACAAGGAGTTTAAAAATGCGTTAAATTCTCCTGGTCTCAAACTGGTCTCTGCAATGGATATTATGGTTGACCCAGTCTTAGATGCTTTAGCCAATCGAACAACTCCTGATCCAGTTTTGGTTGGTGGTTATGCCTTTCCCCCACATTTAGATTCTTTTTCTAATATTCCTGGGGTCTCTATTTGTTGCGGACCAACAGGAATAAGAGAAGCCGAGGGAGTTTTACCAGAAATTTTAGAAAAATATAAATGTGGACAAACTTTGCCTGAAAGATTTGGAAGAACGACGCGTTTTAATATGAAAGATTCTGCTAACGAGCCGTATATGCAGTCCTGGTTTGCCTCGACATTGAGGGAAATGTATAGATGGTCGCCGATTGTTCCAGCACTTTTTTCTCGAGGTTGTAATTTTGGTTGTGATTTTTGTCCTACTGCCCGAGAACCATATACCCATATGGATCCGTCTACCTTTTTTCAATATCTGGATACTGTAGGCGCCGGAAATTATTCCAAAATTTTAGCCTTGGGAGATCAAAACTTTACTCATCCTGGCAATAAGGTCTTGAAAGAAGTGGTCGCTGGCATGAGAAAAAGAAAAATCAAGGCAATTGCTGAGGGTACTCTAAGTGATGAGCTTCTTAACGATCAAGTAATTTTAGGATTACTCGCTAAAGTGTGTACCTATTTTTTAGTAGGAGTAGAGAATGTTGTTTCCGGGACGACTGGATCTGTGAACAAAACCAAATTTGCAAAGGAAAAATTGGAATACATGGTTAAGGAAACCAGACGGGCAAGATTGGCGGTGATGGCCTCAGCTGTCGTGGGTGATGAAGGAACACATCCAGGATATGGAGCCGAAGCTGCAGAGGTATTCAACAAGCTGGGTATTGCCCCAGTCATTCATGCATATATCTTGCGACCGGGAACAGCTGAGTGGGAGCGCTATAAATCCGGTGATGACGGAAGAAAAATACTTAATCACATAAGCACAGAACGAAATATGCGAACGGGAGTTATACATGAACGAGCTGATTTGTCCCAGCACCAAGCACATCTAGAGTTTTTAACTATGATGACGATCCTTTATTCAGCAGATAATATTCGGGCAAGGTTTGAAAAAGATTGGAATGAGTGCGGCCCTCGATACGCGTTAAAAATGTACGTGCTTGCCAATGCTTATCGTGCGAATTCGAATGAGTTTAGAAAAATGAACCCAGAGATTGCACGGACGGTTGATTCTAATTTGTCAAAAAAAACTATACCATCCCCCTTGTGGTCCGCTTAGCTTCGGCTTCGTCAAGAATTGTTTTTCGAATTCGGACATTTTTAGGTGTCACTTCAACCAATTCATCATTGCCAATGTATTCAGGGGCATCTTCGAGATTCATGATTTTGGGAGTATCGTAGTGAGCGGAGACGCCGTCTCCTTTACTGCGATCCAAAAGGAAATTACAATGAATGTTGTCTTCAGTTGCTTTAGGGCAAAAAATGTTAGTGGAGCGCTTAAGGAAAAAACTGTTGAATCGGAAAATTTTTGGGTCCCCTATGACGAGGCTTATAAATTGCCAAACATTGAGGAAATTATTTTAGATAGTTAATTATCAGAATGGCCAATAAAACAGTTGAATCGTATGATCAAAATGCTTCGAACTACTCTGCTGAAGCCAATGCTCGTGGCGCCAGAGTAGCTTATGTCGACCTTATATTTTCTTATATTAACAAGGCGGAACCGGTTGTTGTGGAGATTGGTTGTGGCAATGGTCGTGACGCAAAATCATTTTTGGAAAGGACACAAAATTACACAGCGTATGACGGATCGCGAAAGCTCGTGGAAATTGCCGCAGAAAACAACCCGCGGGGCAAATTTGCTGTGGCGACATTTGACGAAATCATATTGCCAGATAGATTTGACTGCCTCGTGGCTTTTGCATCACTGATTCACGCGTCTCCCAAGACCTTAGCTAGAATATTTGAGCAAACTTCAACAAAGCTTAACTGGGACGGCATCTTTTTCTTGGATGTTCAAGCGGGTGAGGATGAAGAGGAGGTTAGAGTAGACAACATGGGAGAGAGAACATTTTATCGTTATAGCCCTCAGACATTATTACAGCTCATCCCCAAGAATATGGGGGTTTTATATAAGAAGGAACTGCTTATCCGTGACAAAAAGTGGTTTGAGTTGATAATCGGGAAAACTAGGGAATAAGGATATTTTTGGAAAACTCGGAAGTAGTTTTGGTATTGTCGGTTGAGGTCGTGGTGAGAGCTGTTCCACTCGGCTGCGCAGCAAAGACGACGGAAAAATTTCCATCACTATCAGCCGTGGTTACTCCCAAGAAAGTTTTACCTTCTCCGCTTCCAGAAGGATCAGAGGCCGCCACAAACGCTTCAATAGTGCAATTAGCACAGGCAACGCCTGAAAGGCTGGTCGATGTTGCATTGGCAAGCTGGGGTCTTGTTGGGGAGGAGGTCAATAAAGAGCTCGGAAGATCAATTCCTAAACCGGTATTGTCAAATATCTCGTTATGAGTGATGGTGTTACTGGTAGCGTCATCAAAGGTGGTCAAAATTCCTGGCCCGGAATTATTAGCAATAATGTTATTTGGTCCAATTGTCGAATTTTTAGTGTCAGCCCGAATGCCAAAGAAACCATTAGGGATTGCTTTTCCACTTAGACTTATTCCGACGCGATTTCCAGAAACAGTGTTGTTGGTGGTGTATTTGAACCCTCGATCGGCCGCATTTTCCAGGAAAATTCCGCCGGCACCATTGTTGCCAACGACATTGTTTTTGACTATATTTCCGGTGACACCGTCTTTTATCCGAACCCCAAAATTTCTGTTAGCAGTGTAGTCTCTGGCACTGTTGCCGCTTGCTGTGGTGCCAATGAAGTTTCCGTCAAAAACATTTTTCTCTGTCTGACCCCCTGTGCCCGGGACAAGATGAGAAATTTCCATCCCCACGTCGGCATTGCCTGAGACGACATTATTGGAGAAGATATTACTTGACGGACCAGAATTTAAATCCACCCCATAGCGCCAATTGGGCATTTTCCGGTCGCCGAGGGGTGACAATCCAATGATGTTTCCTAAAATTTGGTTTTCATTTGTTCCAGGGTGAACGAGCCAAACGCCAGTGTCACCGTTATTGGAAATTACATTCCGGCCTTTTAGTGTGTTATTGCCAATCGTGTTATTGTGAGCTCCGGTTTCAATTCGAACGCCATAGCTCAGATTTATCGAGGTGGAGATCGAATACGAAGCGTTGGAATTGGTGCCCAGGAAATTACCGAGAATCCTATTGTCGTGGGCATCAGCGGTGTGGAGATGAATTGGATTGTAAATGTGGTAGATGGCCAGACCACGAATTTTATTGGACGGTGAGATAATTCCCAAGCCCCGAATGGTGCGATAGGCTTCGCCCTGGCCTTTAATTTCAATTAAAATTTTGGCATTTGAGATAAAGAGATCGGAATTTGGAACAGAGCCGGGTTGAGTGTAACCGTTAATAACGGTGCCGCCGGTTTGATCGGTTAATTCCGGCAAAGAGGATGTCAAAGAAATGGTATGGACTCCAGTTCCTGGGATGGAAAAATAAATATTGTCTCTACCCTCATGCTTATTTGCTTCTGTGATGGCCGCCCGTAAGGAACACTTCCCTGCTTGCGTTTTACAAATGCCATCTCCAGGGGTCATGTCAGGGCTATCAGAAATCGTATTAACGGTGAAAACAGATGAAGCGATGTCCGTCGATTCATCATACTCTTCAACGCCATGCGTGAACTTTGGAAAAGATAACAGAAAAAATGCCGTCAATAAGCAGAGAACTTTTTTCATTAGATTTTGTGATCGCCGCTAAGGTTAATGGGCGTCATTAATTGTTTTTGATGAAAAGTGTATGATTTTGGAAAGAAAATTATGATTGAGAGCCAGGAGCCATGCCACGGGCAATTCTTTTGGCTTCGGCCTCATCGAGAATGGTTTTGCGGATGCGGATGTTTTGAGGGGTCACTTCAACTAGTTCATCATCGCCAATGTATTCCAGCGCGTCTTCAAGATTCATGATTTTGGGAGTGTCATAGTGAGCCGAAACACCGTCTCCTTTGGAGCGATTGTTGGTGAGCTGTTTTTCGCGACAAACGTTCACCGAAACGTCATCAGCCCGGGAATTTTTCCCAACGACCTGGCCTTTGTAAACGACAGTTCCCGGAGTGACGAACATGATCCCGCGTTCTTGGGCGGAAATCAAAGCATAGAGCTTGGTGGTGCCGGTTTCATGAGCGACCAACGATCCCTGGTCGCGTTCGCGCCAAGAATCGAAGTCAGGACCAAAGCGCAAAAAGGAAGTGTTAATTATTCCTAAGCCCTTTGTGTCAGTGATGAAATCACTTCGGTAGCCCAACAGTCCTCTCGTTGGAATTTCAAAGAGGAAGAAGGTGATGCCATTTTCAGTCCTCATGTCCTTCATTTCCCCGTGTCGTTGGCCCATTTCCTGCATGATGACTCCGCCAAATTGCTCAGGAACTTCAATCGTCAAGGCTTCAAACGGCACCATTTTCTTGCCATCGACTATTTTTTCAATGACCTTGGGGCGGGAAACTTGAAACTCATAGCCCTCTCGGCGAAGTCGTTCAATGAGAATGGCCAAATGAAGTTCACCGCGCCCGGAAACCTGCCAGGTGCCATCAATGTTGTCGTCAACTTTGAGAGCCATGTCCGTTTCAAGCTCCTTCATCAGACGTTCGCGAATTTGACGAGAAGTGCTGAATTTGCCTTCTTTACCGGCAAAGGGAGAATTGTTGACCATGAAGGTCATTTTGACGGTGGGTTCCTCGACCGCGAGAATTGGCAAGGCAATTGGTTCGTTTGGGTCAGCGACCGTTTCGCCAATGTTAATTTCAGGAATGCCGGCAATACCAACAATGTCTCCTGCCTGGGCTTCGGCAATTTCGACTGATTCAAGGCCTTCGAAAGCGGTCAGAGATGTCAAACGGAACTTTTTGATTGATCCGTCATGCAAAATTTCAGCCACTTCTTGTTTGGCTTTGACCCGACCGTTAAAAATGCGGCAGGTGGCAATGCGGCCTTTGTGATTGTCGCCTTTAATTGTGGTGACCAACATTTGAAGAGGTTTGTCAGGGTCGCCTCCAGGAGCTGGAACTTCCTTCAAAATGAGATCGAAAATCGGAGCAATGTCAGTCATTTTGGCCGGGTCAGGATCCAAACCGGCAAGGCCAGCTTTACCAACGGCATAAATTACCGGGAAGAAAGCGGTTTCTTCGCTGGCTCCAAGCTCAACAAAGAGATCAAAGGTCTTGCCAAGGACGTATTCAGGACGAGCGTCGGGTTTATCCACTTTATTAATGACCACAATGATTTTGAGGCCAAGCTCAAGAGCTTTTTTGAGAACGAAACGGGTTTGAGGCATTGGGCCTTCTTTGGCATCGACCAGAAGAAGACAGCCGTCAGCCATTTTCAAAACACGCTCGACTTCCCCACCAAAGTCAGCGTGACCAGGAGTGTCGATGATGTTGATTTTGATCCCCTTCCAAATCACGGAAGCATTCTTGGCAAAAATGGTGATGCCTCGTTCACGCTCGAGGTCATTACTGTCCATAATGAGCTCAGTTGAGGCGTTTTCTTTATTCAGATGGGTCTTAGATTGGCGCAAAAGGGCATCCACGAGCGTAGTTTTGCCGTGGTCAACGTGAGCAATGATGGCAATATTCCGAATGTTATTCATGGTTTTTTGGCTTAGCCAATGAAAAAGCCCACTTCGCGTAAAGCTCCGCGGGCCGAATGCCGCCTGTTGCGGCTGTTCAGTGTGATTATATCACTTTGAGAGGAGGAAGGGGGCAAGCTCAACAAGCGGCGTCTCGGTTTTGGGTTCACCCGGGTTAACCAGTCCATGCATTCTTGCTCCGCCAATTGGTTCGATTCCAAGCAACATGCTAGCGTCTTTTGTCGGTCCATAAACCATTAATCCACCATTCATCAGGGCGTTGTTTGGTAATTTCTTTACCGAGTTTTTTAGCTGATTTAGTTTTCAAGGCCGCAATCTTTGGAGCCATCCAAGCTTTGGTAATTATTTGATTCCCGGCCGCCATATATTCTCTTTGCAGAAGAAGTTGGTCCAAAAGATCGGCATCTTTTACAATAATGGCTTCTTTAGATTTTCTCGCCAGGTATTCAAGAGCAAGGGCATGGGCTTCAGGGTCATCAATTGACCCTTTTAGTTGACCCTCCATAATTTCTTCCTCAAAAACCTTGACATATTTTTTGTGAATGTAGTTTTGGTCGCCACTTCTTGCTTCCGGAAGATCATGGAAGAGACACATGGCGGCAACTTTTTCTCGATTTGCTCCTTCCAGTTTGGCTAGAACATAACCAATTATGGCAACACGGAAAGAGTGAGATGCGATATTGTCCGAGAGGTCGTTGGTATAGAGAGCTTGCATGTGGGCTCGGGGAATTTTTCGAAGCGAGCCAACCTCATAGAAGAAGCGAACGAGAGACTTCTCTTTAGAATTTTTTTTCTGGCTGGCCACAAGCGGAGAGTAACGTAAGGTGTGGCCCTTGTCAACAATCTCATTAACTCAATTTATAACCGGCAGGTCAAGGCGTTGTTCGACGCGGTTTAGACGTTTTTGGAGTTTGAGTTCCTCGCTGTCAAAGTAATTTATTATTATTTTAATATCCTTCTGGATTTTAGTTGTTTTTATTCCTTGATCTTTCAGTTTGTCAGCTACTTGATCAAGCCGATTAGCTAACTCTATTTTGGTCAGTTTTATTTCCGCACGAAGCCCTGTTCTGGTAGTTTCAGATTCAGTTTCAATTTCCTCGCGCAGAACTTTCCTTATTTCGGAGAGATCACTTTTGGTCAGCATAGCAAAATATTACGCGATCGAGATGTCTTGTACAAGTTGGGGAAATTGGTGACGCCAAAGGGAATCGAACCCTTCTTGGCAGAGTGAAAATCTGCCGTCCTAGCCGCTAGACGATGGCGCCTTATTTTTTGGCAGACGGGGTAACAGTTGTCCGGCCTGAAAGTTTAGACTCAAGCCATTGGACAAAGGCCTTTATAAACCAAATAAAAGCTGATCCGTCAATAGGGTTGAAAGGATTTTCTGAATTTCTCATGGTGGGGTGACCGGGATTCGGACCCGGGACCAAAAGCTTAAAAGGCTTCTGCTCTACCGCTGAGCTATCACCCCGTTTGTTAATTTTACAATATTTAAGCCTCTGGAGCTATTGTGTGTTTACTCCGATGATTTTCGACGAAGGTTAAAATGAGCTTTGTTGTCAAAATATTGACTTAGATCGTCGTTGGCAAAACCACAATAGAAGTCACTGTTTTCTTCCAGAATTTGCGGAATATAGAAATGAGCGTGATCGACCAGATCAGGGTCGGCTAAAAAGTTCTTTATCTCTCGCCAGGCAATTTGACCCTCGTCAGGATCGGACCTAATTTCCCCGTGACGACCGGTGGCGACAAAAATATAGAGGACGTTTAGATAGCCATGAATGAAACGGATAAAAGTTCCTTTTAACTTCATGTTATCAACCGTCAGTCCAGTTTCTTCCAGAAACTCACGTCTTGCTGATTCCGTCAGTTCTTCTCCTGGCTCAACTTTGCCGCCAAACCCAGACCATTTATTAGGGAAGATTTTTTTGCTGGGAGCGCGTTTGAGGGCAAGAATTTTATCACCGTCTTTAAGGTAGATTAGAGTTAATGGGCTAACTGGAGTGCCTTTAGGGATGTCTAGCATTATAAGAAGTATACACCGAGGGTGGGTATTACGCGACGACTCTGGCGGCTTCTTTTTGCGTTAGGCCGCGGAGGTAATAGAGTTTGGCGCGGCGAATTTTTTTGGCACGGCGTTTAATTTCAATTTTCTCAACCCAGGGTGTCTCAAAGGACCAGATACGTTCAACACCGACGCCGTCTGAGATCTTTCGAACAGTGAAGGACTTAGCGTTGTTGTCAACTGATAAAACAACGCCCTCAAAGATTTGAACTCGGGTTTTGTCGCCTTCGGAAAT
>CAYPLU010000005.1:11056-18351 GCA_964411775.1 uncultured Gammaproteobacteria bacterium
GTGAACCCGGATGGTATCGCCGGGGCGAAAGTCAATTACCATATTTGATTTGTTTTATTTTAGCACAAACTGACGATATTAGTCCAGGTCAGGATGCTTTTTTGGCCGTTTCAACAATTAATGAGAGGCGGTCACCGCGGGAGTCAATTTTGCCGGAAATAATAAGGACACTGCCCTCCTGCCAAAAGGCACGGTTGCCATTTTCACTAAAAGCTCTTGGAAAAACAACACACTCAAGACGATTTCCATGAAGGCCTTGAATAGTGACGAAGGCCATTTCTTCGTTGTTTTTCTTGGTGAAGGTTTTTCGGATGGCCACTACCTCCCCGCCGACGGTGACATTTTTGCCATTGTAGGAAATAGCCATCGGCATCTCGTCTGCGCCTTCAATTACTTCGCCAACGATGTCTGAGATTTCGTGGGACAGGCTATCTGCGATTGATTCAAGAAGCTTGCGGGCGGGATTTTCAGAAAGATAGAAGCCTAAATATTCTTTTTCAAAAGCCAAAAGCTGTTCTTTTGGGAGTTCGTCCATATCCGGAAGCTCAATTGAAACGGCTGTCAGATCAAGGCCATCTTCACTGCCGTCAAAAAAACCGGTTTGCCCGCTGGTTATCTGTTTTGATTTTTTGTGCGATTCGGAAATTATTTTATCCATAGCAACAAGCATGGAAGCTCGTTTACCAAAGGCATCCATTGCCCCGGCTTTGATGAGGCTTTCCAAGGCCTTTCGGTTTACTTTTTGAAGATCGACGCGACTGGCAAAGTCAGTTAAGGAAACAAAGCGGTCGGTGGTTTTGCGGGCCTTAAGGATGCTTTCGATAGCGGCGTTGCCAATGTTTTTAATAGCGGAAAGACCAAAGCGAATGGCGCTGCCTTCAAGTGACTTGTCATTTTTTTCGATAGTGAAATCGACTTCAGAGGTATTAATATCTGGCGGCAATACGAGGACCTTCATTTTCTTACACTCGTCAATTGCTTCGGCGATCTTATCGGTGTCGCCTGATTCAGCCGTCAAAAGAGCGCACATATACTCGACCGGATAGTGACATTTAAGAAAGGATGTTTGGTAGGAAACTAGGCCATAAGAGGCAGCATGAGCTTTATTAAAGCCATAACCTTGGAAGGGAACAAAAAGCTCCCAAATTCTTTCTGCTTCGTCTTTGGTCATTTGGGAATGTTTGATACAGCCGTTAACAAAAACATCGTGCTGTTCGGCCATTTCCTTGGGAAGTTTTTTACCGATTGCCTTTCGGAGTTTGTCAATCGTTTCCCAGTTATAGCCGGCCAGGGTCATGCCG
This sequence comes from uncultured Gammaproteobacteria bacterium, assembly GCA_964411775.1. Classification (GTDB taxonomy): domain Bacteria; phylum Patescibacteriota; class Microgenomatia; order JAMCZE01; family JAMCZE01; genus CAYPLU01. The sequence goes on from CAYPLU010000005.1 coordinate 12,358, forward strand.
GTAAACATGATGTCTTCCTGGTAAACCATAATCCCGTAGGACTTGTCAAGAAACTCGGCCATCTTTGGATGCAGATAAGTGACCGGGCTTTTGCCATGTTTGCGGGCAATGTATTCTGGGATATTAGCCATAGGACCGGGGCGAAAAAGAGCGATCATGACCATTAAGTCCTCTACTCGATTAGGACGCAGCTCCTTAAGCCACTTTGTCATGCCCGTTCCGCCAAGCTGGAATGTTCCCATGGTCTGACCTTTGGCCAGCATTTCAAAGGTTTTTTTGTCGTCAATAGGGATTTTTAGAAGGTCAATTTTTATTTGGCGCTCCTTTTGGATTAGGTCTCTGGCGGCTCCAAGAATGGAAAGATTTCTAATTCCCAGAACGTCGATTTTGACCAGCCCCACGCCACCGTATTCGTCTGCGATTGAATGCATTTCATATTGGGTGATAATTTTTTCGCCACTGGGCTCAAGCTGGAGCGGGGTGAAATCGGTCATGATACTGGGAGAAATAACAACACCGGCAGCGTGGACTGAGACGTGGCGAGAATTGCCTTCAAGAATTTTTGCCAGATCAATGATCTTTTTGGCGTCTGTGTCGGCATCATAGAACTCTTTAAGTTCGGGAGTAATTTCCAAAGCATGATCAATGGTCATAGGGAATCCTTGAGACCCAAGAGGGATTAGTTTTGATATTTTATCGCCAACAGCGTACGGGTAGCCAAGAACTCGAGCAACATCCCGAACAGCGGCTTTAGCCAGCATGCGCCCAAAAGTACAGATTTGAGCTACCCGGTCGGCGCCATATTTTTCGGTAATGTGGATAAGCAATTGTTCGCGCTTGTCGTCAGCGATATCAAGATCAATGTCAGGAGAACTGGGACGGAAGGGATTTAAAAAACGCTCAAACGGCAGAGAATACCTAATGGGGTCGACGGTCGTAATACCAGTCACAAAAGAGGCAACTGATCCGGCAGCTGAACCCCGCGTGTTGGTAATAATGCCGTTGTCAAAACACCAGTTTGCTAAATCGGCTAAGATTAAAAAGTAAGGAGCATAACCTTTGGTACAGATGACATCAAGCTCATAATCGAGCCGCTTCAGTATTTCTTCGGTGACAATTTCATAACGAGCGGCTACTTTTTCGTGGGCCATGTCTTTAAGGACTTCTGGAGCGGTTTTACCGTGAGGTAGATCAACCTGGGGATAAAATGATTTTCCCAGCTCGATTTCTATGTCAACCATGTCCGCTATTTTGAGGGTGTTTTTAATTGCCTCCGGGTGATCGGGGAAAATGTCGGTCATTTCTTTTTGACTACGAAGGTGAAAAGTTGGTGTGTCAACCATGCGAAGCCGGTCGGTTTCAGAAACTGTTTTCCCGGTTGAAATGCAAACCAGAGTGTCCTGAGCTGAGGCATCTTTTTGATCAAGGTAGTGCGAGTCGTTGGTTGCAACTAGGGGGATGCCAAGGTCGACACTAAGTTTTGTTATTCCTTCTCCCCAGATTTTTTCTATGCGGGCAATTTCTTGAACCTTTTCGGAAATTTTTGGGTCTTTAATTTCTGGTAAGAAGTCGGCAAATTGGTGCCGTTGAATTTCAAGGAAGTAGTTACCCTCGCCAAAAACTTCTTGATACCACTGGGCTTCTTTTTTGGCAGCTTCGTACTCGCCGTTTTTTAAGTACTGAGCTAGCTGACCTTGTGGACAAGCGGATAGGCAAATAAGGCCTTCGGTAAATTTTGCTAGCGTTTCTTTGCCAATTCGGGGACGGTAATAGTAACCTTCAAGATGAGCAATTGAGGTAATTTTCATCAAGTTTTTATAGCCAGTATGATTTTTAGCAAGAAGGATTAAGTGGCGGTTTTCTTTATCTTCTTTGCCGTCTTTTTTCTTGTGATCTCCGTTAACCACGTAACCTTCCATGCCGATGATTGGTTTGACATCTTGTTTTTTGCACTCACGGTAGAAGTCAACGGCGCCGTACATGACCCCGTGATCAGTCAAAGCTACGGCGGGCATTTCCATTTCCTTAACCCGAGAAACCAGCTTTTTGATCTTTGGCAGGCCGTCAAGGAGAGAATATTCGCTATGGACATGGAGATGAACAAAATTTGACATAGAGACTTTATCGCTACTGTAACAAAGTGCCGGTTTTTGGGCAACCGCTTAGCGGCCAACTTTTTTTTGCTGTTTGCGGGGGTAGAGATCGGCGTCAGCCTGGTTAATTAGATCGGAGTGGAAATTTTTGTCGGCAAAAACCATGCCAACGGTCATGCCAACGATTCCGGAAAATTCACCGTCAGAAATAGTTTTTCCGGCCATGCCTTTTTCCAAGCGATCTCTTATTTGCAGGGCGTGCTGGTGAGAATCACACATTGCAACAATCAAAAATTCATCGCCGGCACCATAACGGAAAACTAAATCAGAAACTCGAAGGTTTTTTTTGATTTCTTTAACCGTTTCCTTGAGAACAGCGTCACCCCAGCTGTGACTTCTTGAGTCTTGGGCAATTTTGAAGTCATCTAAGTCGGAAAGAAAGACGGCAATTGGTGAATTAAATTTTTTGGCGTAGGCAAAAAATTTTTCCGTTTCAGAAAGATACAGATCGCCTCTGATGGCACCGGTTTTTTGATCGTAGTGAAGGCGTTCAATTTCGGACTCGAGACTACGGACCCACTCCCAGAGGATTTTTACCTGCGCATGTAAATCTTCAAGGTTTGATTGATCTTGATGGCGATTCAGAAGGGTTTTTAGATTGGGTAGCATCTACAGGAATAAGGATATCATCTTTTGATTAGCTCTTGGCAATTTTAAAAAGGCGGGCTTTTTTTCCGGAAACTAAAATATCAAATTGGTCGTAGATGATTAGGTTGTGTTGACCAATTTCTTTAGCAGCTAGTTCTTTTTGGGCGGTCAGAAGAACAAAAATCCCTCCCGGTTTTAGAACCCGGAGCACTTCGGCAAACATTTTTTGGTAGAAGAGTTCTACCGAACCTTTAGGGAGGTTAAAATTACCCCAGGGCGGGTCGGTAATGACCTTATCAACTGATCCGGAGATGATTTCTGGCATATGACAAACGTCGAGTTTTTTTACCTCAATCTGGGGAAATTTTCTGCGCAGTTCACTAACGGTCTGGCTATCATTGTCCCCGGCAATCATTTTGCCGACCATTGTCAATAGTCGCCCCTTGACGATGCCGCCGGAACCGGCACAAGGATCAAGGTCAACGTCAGTTTTTTTAGGGTCAGAGAGGAAAACCATGAAGCTAGCCATCTCGGGGCGAAGTTCCCCTTTGCCAAGAACAGTCGCGTAATCAGCGTGCTTAGTTATTCTTTTGCCGAAAAAGCATTTGTCGTCATCACGCCTTAAAAGCCAGTACTCGCTACTTGGGTTAGTTCGGTTAGTATCTTGGCCCGTGGCGCGGCCAATTTTCCTTTCTAGCTTAATCCAAAGAGAGGTTGGAGCAGAAGTTAGTTGGTTTTCGTTTGAGAAAATGACCCGGAATGATTGGCGGCGAACAGTCGGGAAAGAAATATCAGCCTCAATAATCTCACGCATAAAATCCTGAAGGTCGGAGCTTGTCCATTTAAAGAGAAGCTCAAAGCTGTTGTTGAAATAGGTTAAAGCCGCCACTTTTTGCGAAGCGGAGCTGGTTTCAAAAGCAACTAGGCCGTCAAGAAGTTCGGTCAGGGTAAAATCGGCCAAGTCACTACTTAGCCGGCGAAGCACAAGCTCAGAAAGACCCGGAATGAAAGTGGAAAAATAGGTGGCCACTCGGGTATTCTACTTCAGTTTTGTCTGAAGGTGTTGCATCAAGGTGGGTTTATCAACTCCCGGGAGAATTTTGATGCACAGACCCATGAAATAGCCGATAAGGCCAGACTTACCGGCCCGGTACTGTCTGACCTCCTCAGGGTACTTGGCAAGAATTTCGGTTATGGCCTGGTCGATTTCTTCCGTTGAGACAAGAACCACGGACTTTTGACTGGCAAGAACTTTTGTAACGAGTTCCGCTGGGGTGGCCTTTTCTAAATCAATTTTTTTATTTATGATGGCGTTTGCCAGATCAGCCGAAGTGGCGGTAGTTTTTCCAACTTTTTTTAAATCAGTAACGGCGGTTTCAAAAAAGTTTGCCACATCGAGATTATCGGTAATAAGTTTACTGGCGTAGGGAGACAGCCCCATTTCTTTTTGGAAACGGGTTGATTTAGCTTCCGAAAGTTCTGGAATTTGTTTGCCTAAGTCAGAAATCCAGTTTTTGGAAATTCGCAGTGGTGGAATGTCAGGTTCAGGGAAATAGCGATAGTCACTTTCGCCTTCTTTCTCCCGCTGGGGGACTGTGGCATTTTTGGTCTCACTCCAGCCGCGGGTTTGTTGGGTTGGCGTCTCCCCTTTTTCAAGGATTTCCGTTTGACGGTTAATTTCAAACTCTAATCCTTTTCTGGCAAAGCGAAAGGAATTAATGTTTTTCAACTCGACCCGGTAAGCGGGCAAATTTTTTAAATCCCCCACTCGCAGGGAAATGCTTGGTTCAAGGCGCATGCTCCCCTTTTCCATGTCAGCGCCAGAGATGCCAAGATAGCGAATTATTTTTTGGAGTTTTTTAAGGTAGAGATCAACTTCTTCAATGGATTCAAAATCCGGTTCGGTGACAATTTCCATTAAAGGGACACCACTGCGATTGAAGTCGGCAAGAGTTACTTTTTGACCATTAATCTCGGCGTGCTGAAGCTTACCGGTGTCTTCCTCAATGTGGACCCGACGAATGCGAATGGTTTTTTCCTTACCATCTTTAGTAATAATTTTTAACTCGCCATTTACAGCTAATGGCTCGTCGTATTGGCTTATTTGGTAACCTTTTGGAAGATCAGGATAAAAATAATTTTTGCGGTCAAATTTACTGATTTCATTTATTTTGCAGCCAATTGCCAGTCCAAAAAGAATTGTCCACTCAATAGCTTTTTTATTGGGAACGGGAAGAGCACCAGGAAGTCCCAGACAAACTGGACAGGTGTGGGTGTTGGGAGTGACGCCAAAATGGTCGGCCGGGCAGCCACAAAACATTTTGGATTTAGTTGCCAATTCGACATGGACCTCGACGCCAATGACAGGACGATAGGTTTTATTGCTCATCTTGGTTTTCAAAAACTTCTCCAATGGTAAACAGATCAGCTTCTGATTGAGATTTGCCAATAATTTGAATCCCGGCAGGGAGACCATCTGACAACCCGGCGGGTAATGCCAGGGCAGGGAGCCCCGAAAGATTGACCGGACACGTGTAAATATCCATTAAATAAAGAGTTAGTGGATCATTTACTTTCTCGCCAATTTTATACGGCATAACCGGGGAAACGGGGGCGAGAATTGCATCGACTTTTTCAAGTGCGGAATTCAAATCGTTAATAATTAGTGAGCGGATTTTTTGAGCCGTTTTGTAGTACGCGTCATAATAACCTGAGGAAAGCGAGTAAGTACCGATCATGATTCGCCGTCTGGCTTCTGTCCCAAAGTGATTTCGCCCGTGGCCAAATCGAACACCGTCGTAGCGGCCAAGGTTGGATGAAATTTCCGAAGGAACGAGAATGTAGTAGGTTTCGACTGCGCTCGCAATATGCGGCAGAGACACTTTAATTAATTCAGCACCTAAGTTTTTTAATTTTTCTTCGGCGCTTTGATAAGCGGCATAAATTTGATCACTGATTCCGTCCGTTTGAAAATCATCAGAGACCCCAATTTTTACTCCCTTCAAATTCTTTTGCTTGCCGAGTAGTCCAATGTAATCGGCGGGCGTTGACGGAATTGACGTCGCGTCGTATGGGTCATTTCCGGCGGTAATACTTAATAAAAGGGCGCTGTCAGAAACTGACTTGGTAATATGGCCCATCGAATCAAGAGACGAAGCCATTGAAATGACACCATAGCGTGAGACACGACCATAAGTTGGTTTTAAACCAACTAAATTATTAAAGCTGGCAGGGACTCTAATTGATCCCCCGG
>CAYPLU010000005.1:18361-36196 GCA_964411775.1 uncultured Gammaproteobacteria bacterium
ACACATGCCAAGAGCCACGGCGACGGCGGAACCGCTTGAAGAACCTCCGGCGACGCGAGTATTATCGAAAGCGTTTCGGGTGGCCCCGAAATCAGAGTTCTCACCAGTGGCTCCGTGAGCCCAAGCATCCTGGTTGGCCTTACCAATAATAATGGCGCCGGCTGCTTTTAGTTTTTTGACCACAGTGGCGTCAAAAACGGGTATGTAATTTTCTAGGACCTTTGAAGCGGCGGTAGTCTTAATGCCCGCAGTAGAAAACATGTCTTTCACTACAATCGGAATACCGGAAAGAGGTAATGAGTAGCCGGTGGCGTCAATTTCGCCAGCTTCTTTGAGAAGTCTTTTTGTCTCAACAGTCGCGAGAAGGACGTTATATTCGTTATTAAATTTCTCGATGTTTTCCAGGCATGCCTTGACGAGGTCGGCGGCAGTGAATTCTTTGTTTCGTAAGCTTTTGATGGCGTTAGTGATACTTAAATTTTTAATGTCCATATTTATTCAAAAATTGCCGGCACCATAAACATGCCATTATGAGAATTGGGGGCGTTTTTCAGAGCTTCTTCTTGGGAAAGTTGGTTGGTTGAATCGACAACGTCCTCACGCCAAACATTTTCAAGACCAGTGACTTGAGAAGTCGTCGGAACAGTACTGATATTAATTTCCTGCAGTTTGGAGACGAAATCGACAATCGCGGATAGCTGAGGAGTTAAAGTTGTTAATTCTTCATCAGAAAGAGGCAGGTTTGCCAGCTTGGCTACCTTTTTGACTTCGTCAATCGTGAGTGTTTGTTTTTTGGTCATTTTGATTTGGACTAATACCGGCTCGTTTCAATAGAAAGTTATGGGCTGCCCATTCGATTTGATCATCGAGCGGATCTAATTCTACAGGCACTCGATACTTCACCTCAAGAGCGGTTTTAATCAGCCAATCAGCCAGATGAACATTTTTAGATAAAAACGGGCCATGGTAATAGCAGGCAAGGCAGTTTTTCCACACCGCACCTTCAAAACCATCTTTTCCATTGTTACCATTGCCTACCAAAACGCGAGCAAATGGTTTGACACCGTTACCAAGATAGGTTCGGCCACCGTGATTTTCAAAACCAACAATGGTTTTAATTGGGCTGACAAAATTTTCTAGGTTTTCGGTAATAACCTCAGCAATAGTGTTACCAATACAGCGAGGTTGGTCTTTGCCAAAATGCTTGGTGACCATATCAAAAATACCCAGTCCTTCTAGTTCGATACCATCACCAGTTGTATAGGTGTGCCCAAGGAGCTGCGGAGATCCGCAGACAAACAAACCCGGAACCCCGGTTTCGAATAACTTTTGAAGAATATCTTTTGTACCCAAAAGACTCTTAATGGCAATTTCTTGCTGCCTATCTTGAGCTCCGCCGCCGATTACTATATCGCACTTGGAAAGTGTTCGTTTCGGAGTATTTCCATCGATAGCGATAATGCTGTAACCGATTTTTCTCCAGAGGCAACGGCCCCGGAGGACGAAGATATTTCCCCGATCACCGTAGGTGGACATGAGTTCTGGATAAAGCCACCCCACATTTAGTTTAAAGTTCATAAAGTTTGTAAAGTTAAAAGATTCATAGGGTCTTGATGAAACCCGAGAGCATTTTGGATATTTCTTCGGAGAGGTTAAGGAGTTGGGTTAGTTTTGCACCTTGAATATATCCTAAATCACTTCCAAGCAAGAACATTGAACGTACCTCTGCACAAGAGCCTTTAGAGATGTAAAGGAAATTTCGGAATTCTCTGTTTCCTTTTCGTTCAAAACCCTCGGCTATGTTATTCATAATTGAAACCGAAGCTCTTTGTATTTGGTCTTTGAAACTAAAATCTTTACTTGAACGAAATAAAATATAGATTTCTGCTGTTAGCACTTTTGCTTTTTGCCAAGCCACAATGTCTTCAAATCTGTTTATTTTATTACTTATCATTACTTTAGAAACTTTACGAACTTTTAGCTTTATGAACTATATTGTTAATAAATTTGCCGGCCGGTTAAAATTTGACGGACTTCAAGCATAGCCGAATAGGTTGGCAAAATCCAAACCGATTCTCCGGGACCGACAGAATTGATAATGGTTTTTGTAGCCACAGTGAGATTTTCAAAAACAGTTATTTTATCTGCCAGGCAGGCGTACTTCATTCTGACGGCTAAGTCAAAAACGCGATCACCCGAAAGGAAAATACGGTCAAAATTGAAAGTAAAATGTTCAAAATCGACATCCCAGATCCAGCTAATATCAAGTCCGTCAGGAATACGGTCGTTTAAAACGATGAGAATGTTTTTGGTGTTTTGCGCGCTAGTACGGAGTGACTCATTAAGTCCGGTAGGGTTTTTGGAGAGAAGAATTTTTACCTGTCGCCCGGCAAAGGTAATTGTTTCCTGGCGGCCAAAGGCCGGGACAAAAGCATCTAGTCCTGTTTGAATTTCGGTTTTTTTGAAACCGAGATTGGTTAAAACAAGGCCGGCAGCCAGAGCGTTATAGCGGTTATAAATCCCCAAAAGGGGCGAGATAAAGTCATTTTTACTGGCTTTTAGGGTTGGATGCGAAAAACCACAGTTATCACAGTGCCAATTGCCTAAGTGTGACAGAAAGATGTCTTTAAAATGCAGCTTGGTTTGACAGATGGGACAGAAAGTTGAATCGGTGGCGTGGGAAAGTTTGCCGCTACTAGCTTTGGGGAGATCTAGTCCGAAATAGTCGACTTTGGCGGCCTTTTGTTCCAGCTGTTTTCCCAAAAAGGCCAACTGAGGATCATCGCCATTAATTACCAGAGTAGTTTTTGTCAGATTAACAGAATTTAGGGCAGTCAACCATTTTTCGGCAATAGCGTTTACCTCGCCGTAGCGATCGAGTTGGTCACGAAAGGGGTTGAGAAGAACCAGGATTGTTGGCGGAGCAATTGATAATAAAATTATTGGTAGATAAGATTCATCGACTTCAAAGATGTAGGAAAGGGGTTTTTTTGATTTGAAAAAAAGTGGGCTTTGTAAAAGAACAGTACCGATAAAACCATTTAAGATATTAGCTCCGGTATCGTTAGTTATTACCCGATTTTTTTTTGAGAGAACCTGATGAATCATCTTGGCGGTAGTGGTTTTGCCGTTTGTTCCGGCAACCAGGATGACCTCAGATGATGGGGAGATTAACTTGGAGAAGATTTTTGAGTCAAAAATAAGGGCGATTTCGCCGGCCCAGGTAACTCCAGTTCCCCAGTTGAGGGTACGATTCACTAGTGAGATTAATCGGGCGACCAACTGAAGGAGAAAAACCATAGGTGTATTTTACACCGTCTGTAAATCTACATTGACCGGAGAATCTTAATCCTCTCCTCCAGCGGGGGATGGGTGTTGAAAAGGCCGGCGAACCAAGAGGCAGCCTCTTTTCCCTTGAAGGGATTCACGATAAATAAATGAGCGGTGGCGTTGTTGGCAAAACTGCCCACTCGTTTGTCTCCTGCCAGGATTTCAAGAGCTCTGGCTAGGCCTTCAGGATATCTCGTAATGTAGGCGGCGTTAGCATCAGCCAGGAATTCGCGGCGCCTGGAAATAGCCAGTTGAATAAGGGTGGCAATAATTGGGGAAAAGATGGCAAAGATAATGCCAAGAATGACAAAAAGATTATTACTACTCCCCTCTCGATCATCACGGCCTTTGCCAAACCACAGACTTCGCATAAAGAGGTCGGCAAGAATGGCTATTAGGCCAACCATAATGGAAACAACGGCCATAAGACGGGTGTCGTAGTTTTGAATGTGGGACAGCTCGTGAGCCAAAACTCCCTCGAGTTCGGCTTTATTAAGACGGCTTCGTAAGCCGGCGGTAATACAAACAACGGCATGCTTAGGGTCACGACCGGTAGCAAAGGCATTCATGGAGTTATCGTTTATGAAATAGAGTTTCGGTTTAGGAAGTCCTGCCGCAATAGCGAGGTTTTCAACGACGTGATAGAGTTCCGGATCGTCTTTCTTTTCGACTGGCTTGGCTCCCGAAAGGGACAGAACCATTTGATCAGAAAAATAATAGCTAGTGAAGGAAAAGATTCCGGAAATAATAAGACCAAGACCAGCAAATGACAGGCCGGCACCATTGGCCCGCCCAAAAACGTAGGCGACAGTTGTAATAAACAGGGTGAAGAGAAACATGACCAGCCAAGTTTTTTGTTTGTTCGATGAGATCTGACTGTAGACGGACATTTTTACGAAAGTGCCACTTTGGGGGCTTTTTTCTCAGAGTCAGTGAGTTCGCCATCAAAGAACTCAGCCGGTTTGAAGTTAAGGATGTTAGCAAACAGGAAGTTTGGAAAAACCTTAATGTCAGTATTAAATTCCATAACGACGTTGTTATAGAACTGGCGGCTATAGGCAACCTTATCCTCAGTATCAGTAACCTCTTCCTGAAGTTCTTTAAAGTTTTCGGAGGCTCTCAGTTGTGGATAGGCCTCGGCAACAGCGAAAATTGACTTTAGGGCGTCAGTAAGCATGTTATTGGCCTTTGCCTTATCGTGAGGATTACCGGCGGCAACAAGAGCAGAACGAGCCTTGGTAACTTGCGCAAAGACAGTCTTTTCGTGTTTAGCGTAGCCTTTGACGATTTCGACTAAATTGGGAACAAGGTCGGCCCGACGGCGAAGTTGGACCTCAATTTGACTCCAAGCTTCATCGACACGGAGGCGCTTGGTAACGAGACCGTTATAGAGAGACCAGATAAAGAGGGCGATAACAATTAGGGCGGCAACAATGATGAGCGGATTCATAAGTTTTTCCTTTTAGGTTCTTAACCGGAACCACGATAAGAGTTTATCATAATTTTGACAATTTAGAACGTCTCCGGCACTAAGCCAGCCTCGACGGGCCACAGAGACGCCGTAACGCATGTTAGCAAGAGCCTCCTTGTCATGAGAGTCGGTGCCGAGGCTAAACTTTAACCCCATCTTTCCGGCCATTCTGACAAGAGTGTCAGGAAGGTCCAATCGATTTGGGAAACAATTGATTTCGACGGCTTTGTCATGAGTTTTGCAAAACTCGAAGATCTTTTCCCAGTCAGCTTCAAAGCCTTCCCGTTGCCCAAGAAGTCTTCCTGTTGGATGCGCCAGAATTTTTGCAACTGGGTGGGACAGACCTTTTAGGATTCGACTGGTCATGGCATCTTTTGAGAGGTTGAAGTTGGAGTGAATGGAGACAAGGCAGCCATCAAGTTCGTTTAGGCCTTCATCAGGAACCGGAAGGGAACCGTCAGGAGAAATGTCGACTTCAAGAAGGCTAATTATTTTAGGAAGTTTTGGGCTTTGATTTAATTTTTCGACATGCCTTTTTTGGGCGATTAGTTTTTCAATAATTTTAGACTTTGTATGCTTACTAATACTGGGATTGTGATTAGTGATGCCAATAAATCCGTAACCAAGTTTTTGGGCAGCAAGCTGGAGTTCACTCATTGAGTTAACGCCGGAGTCGTGACTGGTTTCTAGATCAAAGTTGGAGTGCATTTGGAGATCACCTTTAATGTTGGATAACTCAAGAAGGTGTGGAAGGGTGTGATTCTTGGCCGCGGTAATTTCGCCGGTGTCTTCCCGAAGCTCGGGGGGAATGTAGTCTAGGCCAAGGAAATTATAGAACTTCTCTTCGGTGTTAAATTCAAGCAGTTTATTTGATTTCTTGATCCCGTATTCGTTCAAAGACAGATTTTGTTTTAAAGCAAAGTCACGAAGTCTGATGTTGTGGTATTTACTCCCGGTGAAATACTGAAGCATGGCCCCGTAGCCTTCAGGCTGACTAATCCGAAGATCGGCTTGGCGGCCGGAGGAAAGAAGGAGGGTGGCCCCGGTTGGTCCACGGTCAACGATACTGACCTTTTTAGGGAAGGAAACGAAGGCATCAAGGACTTTTTCAAAATTATGGGTGGCAACAGCCAAATCAATATCACCAATGGTGGCTACTTGACGGCGGAGGCTACCTAATTTGTCAATCCGGATAACGGTTTTTCCTAAAGTTGAGTTCATGTAGTCAATTAATTCTTCGGCAATTGCGTCAGCCAGAGGCAAAACCATCCGTTTTTCCTTGATGGAACCTTTTTTGTGACGTTCTAGGCCAGCGAGAATTTCTGATTGACTCTTTTCACCAAAGGATTCGATTTTGGCAATTTTCCCCTCATTGGCGGCTTTTTCAACGTCTACAAAGACTGTTTTGGGATCGGAAAATCCAAGAGTCTCGACAATTTTTTCCGCTTTTTTGGGACCAATGCCGGGGACTTCAAGAAGCGGGAAAATGGCCGGGTTTACCTTATTAAGAGTAGCTTCAATATGCTTTGATTTGCCAGTTTTAAAGATTTCATTAAGGTGGGAAATGATTGAAGAACCAAGACCGGGGACGGAATCAAGCTTATCATCATCCCAGAGATCTTTTAGTTCACTGGTGGCGTGTTCAATAGCAGAAGCGGCATTGTCGTAGGCAATGATTTTAAAGCGATTCTCCCCCAAAATTGTGTAGGCAGCCGCCATTTTCCGGAAAAGACTAGCAATCTCTAGATTTGTCATAAACGCTTTGGTATCATTCTATCACCCTAATTGTCACACTTGGATCCGTGGTGTACCGGTTAACACACGTCCCTGTCACGGACGTAAAGCGAGTTCGACTCTCGTCGGGTCCGCAAAATTAGAGCGCCCCGCCTCAGCGGGGAGGTCGCGGGTTTGAGTCCCGTCAGCCCCGCAAGAATAAAAGTAGCGTACTGCTTGCGTTTTTGAAGGTTATAAGGTTTAATTCGAGCTAGGTCTGCCTCCAATTTTTCTGCCAAAACAATTACCTTCGTGCCTAAAAAGACACCACGAAAGATAAAGAAAAATAAAGTTGCCCCCAAGGCAGTTCAAAATGTTCCCCAGAAGAGTCAATTGAGCTCGATTGCTGGAGTAGCTCAAATTCAGAAATTCATGACTAAAGATTTGAGGCTAACTGAATCTGGAATTAGCCTTATTCTTGGAGCCATTATTGTGATCTGTTCGGCTCTTCTGGCGTACATGTTTTTTGCCAAGGTTTACGAACAAACAACGCCAAAGCTTTCTATCCCTGCGCAAAGTAAACAACTAAAACTAATTACGGATCCGGAGGGAGAAATTTCCGGAGGAATTGGAGCAGTCGCTCTCCCAACGACACATATTGTTGAGCCGGGAGAAAATCTCTGGAAAATTGCCGAATATTATTATCGAAGCGGTGATAACACCGACGAAATTCTGAAAGCCAACGGCATTTTGGATCCAAATGATATTGAGGTAGGACAGAAACTAACTATCCCGAAAATAGAAATAAAAATTCCCGCATCTGATTCTGATACCGGAGCTATTCCTGAAGTAGTTGATAGTAGAATCATGGAGGAAACTTACACTGTCCTTCCCGGAGATAATTTGTGGATGATTGCCCTTCGGGCATATGGAGACGGCTACAAATGGCCGGACATTGTCAAAGCCAACAATCTTCGTGACGCAAATGGCATTGAGGTGGGAATGAAGCTTCTTATCCCACGGTAATCTCCCAATTTCAAATTTAAAATTTAAAATTTATAATTGTGAGGTGCGGGATTGGTTCAATGGTAGAACGCGTCCTTCCCAAGGATGAGACGCCAGTCCGATTCTGGTATCCCGCTCCAAATATGACTAATAGCCTTACGCAAAAGGTAATCATCTTTAAGCAAGTTTTGGATGAGATCCCTGAGATTAAATACTTGGGTGATCCAATATTAAGACAGACATGCAAACCCGTTGAATTTGAAGAAGGTAGAGCAATTGGTGAGGAATTGGGAAAATTGTTATTGCGCTATCGAAAACTGGCCGGAGTTGGCCGGGGTCTGGCAGCGCCGCAAATAGGGAGTAACAACGCCGTCTTTGTGACATTTGTGAATGATCATCTGCAAACATTTATTAATCCTTCCATCGTCGAAAAATCTTCAGAGACAAATTTTTATAAGGAACTGTGCCTAAGTTCCGGAATAATGGCGGCTGATGTTGAAAGACCAGAGTGGGTCGTCATGGAGTGGACCGACAGTGATGGCATAAGACATAAAGAAAAAATTGAGGGATTTCTGGCAAGGCTGTATCAACACGAAGAAGCTCATCTGAGGGGTGTTGTCAATTTTGATGAATCGGCTCCTCAGGGTATTGAATTTCTCACCTTCGATCCGTTGAAAGAATCGTTAAGAAAAACTCGATGGGGTCAATAAGCGAAAGCCCCCCGGTTTGGGGAGCTTTCGGCAAAGACAACTGGACCTAGCCATTGCCAGGATTTTTTCCTTTAGTGGCGAAAAAGCTTACACAGTCCCCTTGATTTTTAAAGGGTCCTGGAGCTGACACATAGTTCTTCCAGCCGTCTTTTTTGCAGGAGTCCAACTGTTGTTGTTTGGTTGGACCGCCCACGACTTGGCCATTCACACTGAAATTGTCGAGGTACACTGATCCTGGGGTTCCTCCCGCCGTGTCAGTCCCTTCATCAAAGACAACATCAATGCTGTTGATGGTGGCGCCAGGCGTCAAAACAGGGAAAGCCTGGGCTGCGTTGGTCGGATCAATCACGACGTGCGTCCAGTTGGGATCACTGGTTGAGGAAGAGGTTCCGTTGGAACAACCTCCCATAAAGTGAAAGCCGTCAGACGCGTCGACATTGAAACGAGGGGCACCCGCTCCACAATGGCCATCCGAGCGATAGTCAAAGTTCAGCTCTGTCAAGGTCATCCCTGCTACACCAAGAAATGTGGCTCCCGAAGCGGCATTGGTAGCCGTGGTGCAAGGCTTGGTCAAATGCAGTGACGGTGCCGAAAATCCGGTGGAATAATCCCACATCGAAAGGATTCCGGGACAAGCACTGTCAGGATCATAAACCCACGGACTGACCGTAATATTTGCCGCATGTGCTGACGAAGCGAAAAATGTAAACGCCAGAGCAAAGGTAGCAATTCCCAACACAACTTTTTCAAATAGTTCTATCATTAATTATCACCTCCTTTCTGTTATCTTTTCCCGATTGATTCTTCAGGGTAGCGCAAGACCGGTAGAAAAAAACCAGATATGAGTAGGAATTTGGTAAGAGTCTATTTGACACTACCGTAAAAGAGAAACTAAACTGAAAAGGCAATGAAGTCTTTCCCCGGTAAAATTTCCGCTCCGGTATATGAAATTCGGTTTGCGTATTCAGGAAAAGTTATTCAGGTTTTTAAACAATCCGGCGACGTGGTTAAAAAAGGGGATGTTCTAGCATCACTTGATCGGAAACCAGTACAGGCAGAACTTGATCAGGAGCTAGCAGACTACGAACGGTCGCGGGCAGAGTTTGAGATTTTCAACACCAAAGAGCAAAGTGGAGATGACGTGACCAAGTTTCTTAAACAGGAAAAACAGGCCGCGCTTAACGCCTCAGTTAAACACGTGGAAATGGCCAAAATGAAACTGGATCAGGCAGATCTGGTCTCACCGATTGACGGCGTAATTCAAGAGTCGGACAATCTTTTACCGGGACTCAACATTACTCCGGCCAATGCGACTGTTAAGATAATTGATCCCAAAGCACTTACGTTTAATTTTGCTATCTCCCAAAAAGAGTTACACGACTTCAAAGACGGACGCGGGGTGGTGATCAAATTCGAGGGAATTAAGGAAAGTTTGAAGACTAAAACGGAACTGATTCACGCGGGAGAAAAAGGACAGTTTAATGTAGTTGCCAAAATTCCCCCGTCAACGGGACTTATCTCAGGAATGATTGGTGAAGCCAAAGCCATCCATAGTTATTCTAGGATTATATAAATGAGGCAGGCAACCCTTCTTTTTCTAATAAGGGGTAATGAGATACTTCTGGCAATGAAGAAACGCGGTTTTGGGAAAGGTCTTTGGAACGGTGTTGGTGGAAAATTGAAAGATGAGGAGACAAAGGAAGATGCCATTATTCGAGAAGCCGGTGAAGAGATTGGCATTGAAATCAAAAAGGGGGATCTTTTCCACCATGGGGACTTGAGCTTTGAATTCCCGAACAAGCCGGATTGGGATCAGCTGGTGTCAGTTTTTTTGACAAAAACTTGGAAAAACGAACCGACTGAATCGGAGGAAATGAAACCACGGTGGTTTTTGGTTTCAGAAATTCCCTACGAACAGATGTGGCGGGATGACAAAATCTGGCTGCCCCACCTTATTCAAGGAAAGAAATTTTTCGGAAAGTTTGTGTTTGGCGATGACGAAAAAACAATTATTTCCCAGGAGTTTAAAGAAATCTAATAAGAGGTATTTATTCTTCTGACAGTCCATCTTCTAGCGAAAACTGTTTGATCGGGGAGAGTTTGTTGCCAACGATCATTTCGAGTTCGCCATGAAATGAACCGGTAGCATCAAGGAGAGTGCGCAGACTTTTTTCCTGTTTAGCCCATTTAAGAGAAAACCAACGTCTTTCCTTTTCAATGTCATCCAAAAGATTTTGATAGGCTTCAATCATTCCCTCAACTCGATGACGGAATTCCAGACCAGTAATATAGTCAAACAGTTCATCCTTGGTTTCCCCCTTGCTGGCCGCAGCAATTTTGATTTGTTGCACCTGGACTAGATTAAACCGCAGGGCATAGGCTAGGGCAAGGGCTGAAGTAACAGAGGAGAGCCAAACGCCGTCTTTAAAGATAAAGTTAGTGATGCCCTGGGGAAGATTAACGCTAACGAGGGCGGAGACATCGGCTTTGGCCGCCCGCTGGTCTTCACGAAGTTTTCCTAGCCAGCTTGGGGTCCATTCGGCATTTTTTGACTCCCAGAGAATTTTTCCGCATGGCCGACCATTTCGATCGATGACTTCCTGAAGGATATCGGCTCCGCGGACACCCTTTTTAACTTCCGTGACCTTATCACTTAGGAACTCTTTTCGGAGAAGTTCTTCAAGCTGCAGTTCCAGGACCTCTCCTTGGATTTGTTGGGATCCTTGGTTGGCTTTTCGTTTAGCATCCTCAAGGGCATCTTTTAAACCGTTTATTATTTTTTCTCGTTCAGCTTCTTTTAATCTGTGTTCTTCGTCGGATTTTTTCGTTGCCTCAGTACGGATTTTTTCTTCTTCCGAGGCAAGCTTTCTCTTCATCTCCAGTTCCCGATCAGTATCTTTGCGCTTTAGGGCACGCATTTCTTCTAGTAATTCGTCGAGCTGTTTAGCTAACTTTGTTCCTCGGTTTTTTTCTTCCTGGGCTTCTTTTTTTGCGGAAGTTAATTCCGTCGCAAATTGTTTTTCCAGTTTTTGGTTTAGTTCTAACGTGACTGCTTTCCTGGCTTTTTGAATTTCTTCCTCATGGGCTGATTTCAAAGATGCGGTTATTTGCTCTTCCAGTTGGTGAGAAAGAGCTTCGGAAACTTCAATTTCGGCACCACAATTTTTGCATTTGATAAGGCTAGTAGTCATGTGGTGATTAGTTTTTTAAGAAAAGTAATTGATTCGTCGTTCAAAACGGAAATTGGGATTATCCGGCGTTTGGTTTTTTTTAAAGTGATAACTTTTTCCGCTTGCTCTTCGGGGCTTACTTCGTCAATCTTTGTTAGGAGAATAATTTCTTTCTTTTTTAGGAGACCTTTGCCATAGGTTTTTAATTCTTTGCGGATAGTTTTGTAATCAAGAAGTGGAGTAGCGCTATTTGCCGCAATGCAATGTAAAAGAACGGGGACTTTTTCAATGTGTTTTAAGAAACGCATTCCCAAACCTTTGCCGCTAGAGGCGCCTTCAATGAGACCAGGAACATCGGCCAAAACAATGTTTCGACCATTGGGGGCTTTTAAAACTCCAAGATTTGGCTCTAAGGTAGTAAAGGCATAATCCCCAATCTTGGCGTTGGCGTTGGTCACCGCATTCAAAAGAGAACTTTTGCCGGCGTTAGGAAGACCGATGAGACCAAAGTCGGCAATAAGCTTGAGATTCAATTTTAGCCGCCGTTCCTTGCCAGGTAGACCGTGCTGGGCGTAAAGTGGGGTTGTCATCTGGGGACTTTTTCTGGCTTCGTTTCCGAGACCACCAGTTCCTCCTTCGGCTACGAGAATTTTGTCGCTAAGAGAGGAGACCGTCCAAGTCTCCCCGGTATCAAGGTCGGTAATTTCGGTACCTACAGGGACAGCCAGAAGAAGTTCCGGGGCGTCGTGGCCGGATTTGGAGTTACTGCCACCAGGTTCACCTGGCTCAGCGGAAAAAGATTTTTGGCTCCAATAGCGCCCAAGCATCAAGGAGTCAGTGGTGGCCACAAAGAAAATGTCCCCTCCTCGCCCACCGTTGCCCCCGTCAGGGCCAACGCCTTTTTTAAAAAATGAGGCCTTACCCGGTCCCCCGTGCCCGGCAACAATTTTAATGTCAGCTTCGTCAATAATCATGAAGCTCTATTATCCCACGTCTAGTGAATCGGTGCTCATTTCAAACTCTCCAAGCCAAAATTTGCGATATAATCAGCTCATGATTCGGGACGACTATAGCAAAATTTTTGCTAACAAACAAAAAATCATGGTGGTGTTTTCTCATCCGGATGATTTGGAAGTTATGTGTGGTGGAGTTGTTGCCCGGCTCATTAAGGATGGAAAAGAAATTCGGTCAATTAAGGTGACGAGTGGTGATATGGGCAGCCGTGGACAAAAGATTACTCCAAATGATCTCAAAAGTTTGCGAGAGAAAGAGGATCGTGAGTCAATGAAAATTTTTGGAATCACAGAAGAAAATAATGTCTACCTTCGGTTTGGTGACGGAACCTTAGAAAACAATCGCGAACTGATCTCCACGTTGGTGCTTCAAATTCGCACCTTTAAACCAGACCTGATTATTACTCACAACCCGGAAAACGTCATTATTCGGTTCGCGAATGGTGACAGCTGGATTAATCATCGTGACCATCGTAACACAGGCCTGTCAACAATTGACGCGGCATATCCCTTTAGCCGTGACTTGAATTTTTTTCCAGAGCAATTTGAAGATTCGGCCGTCAGTTCCCACTCCGTAAAAGAGTTTCTAATCGTTGACTATTATGATCACCCGGATCTTGTCTATTTCGACGTAACAGATTTTGTGGAGACAAGGGTCAAAGCGCACGCAAAACACTCTTCACAATACACTCTCGGAGCTGCCCAAGAAGCGGCTGACTATTTCACTATTCGACCAGGATTTCCGCAAGGAAAAAGATTTGAATCATTCCGGCACGTGGTTGCAGACTAAGTCCTAAGAATTTTTCTAAACTTTTCTCGTAGCCTTGTCAGTTTTGGGTTGATGACGATTTGACAATACGGCGCATCTTTGTGGTTCTCGTAATAGTTTTTGTGATAGTCCTCGGCTGGGAAAAACTCAGTAAATTTTTCAATTGTTGTTACAATTGGCGAATCACATTCTCCAGATCTGTTTAGTTCGTCAATCTTTTCCATCGCTATTTTCTCCTGTTCTGAAGTTGTTGGAAAAATTGCTGAACGGTATTGTGTCCCATGATCTGCTCCTTGTTGATTAAGAGTTGTTGGGTCGTGGGTCGCGAAAAATACATCGAGAAGAACTTCGTACGGAATAACACTAGGATTAAATTCAATTTTTATGGCTTCAGTGTGACCTGTTTTTCCTGAACAGACCTCTTCGTATGAAGGGTTCTTGATTTCTCCTCCCGTGTAGCCAGGAAGGGCAGACGTCACCCCCCGAAGGTTTTGAAAGATGGCCTCGGTGCACCAAAAACAACCTCCGGCAAAAATAGCAGTTTCAGTCATGGTTTTTTGGAATGAACTTCATAGAAATGGAGTTGACACAGTGACGGGTGTTTTTGTCAGTCAAATGCTCACCCCGAAATATGTGTCCCAAATGGGCTTTGCAAGTGGCGCACTCAATTTCTACCCGTTCTCCATCAGGAGTTTCTTTCACTCGACCGGGAATCGCATCATCAAAGGCTGGCCACCCGCAGTGAGCATCGAACTTATCTTTAGATTCATAGAGGGGAGTGTTGCAGCGGCGACAAATGTAGGTTCCTTCTCCAAAAAAGTGGTCGTATTCACCAGTGAAAGGGGTTTCGGTGCCTTTACCCTCAATAACGCGTTTTTCTTTGGGAGTAAGACTGTTTAGTCGCACGGAGTAATTTTACACTAAGGAGTAAAAAAGGCGGTGATAGTTCGAGATTTGAACCGAGGAAAAACGGCATCCAACGCCTTGGATTTTTGTTTTTCTAAGCCAGAGGCTAAGGATTGGGGAGTAAATTTTTGACCGACGAAAAGAGTTGTTTGGGTAATTTCAAAGCGGCCTCCTCCGGAACTTTTGATAGCTTCTATGGGAGTACGATCTTCAACTTCGACGGCGGTGAACGATAAGGGACCAGATCCCCTACCATATAATTTAGTCGTGGCCCAGCGAAGTCTAAAGTCGACAGCCCTTTTGTCGAATTCAAAAGAGGCAACGACAATGCGGGGGGCACCGGGCTCGAAACTATCAGGGTTCACGTCGGCACTAAGGATAACTCCCTCTTTTGGTAATTCTGGCGGGATAACAATCGAATTCTCTCCCGGGCCAAAAAAGCGATCTCTTTTAAGACGGGCGAGGACTCTTCTTTCGTGGCCCACAGATCCACCATCAACGTATGCCGCCATTCTTTTTTTTCCAAAAATGTTTGTTTTTTCGATACGACCGACAACTCTGAAGCCCGATGTTAAATTCCTTTGATTAGCACCAAGGAGTAGAGCATTTGCCATGACGAGGCTCTTTTCCATACTAATGAGGATTATATACCGGTGTTTTACTAAAACAAGCTGCCTTGATTTCCCTTTTGAAGAAGCTCTTCTGGGTAAGAGAAATCCACGGGAACGGTTCTTGTTGAATTCCAATAGTCAGTGAACTTCACAAATTTGTTTTTTAGGCCAAAGTCGTAGACTTTTTTGGTGATGTTAACATCTGCCTCGCAATATTTCTGAAGTTTGGCCAAACTTTCGGGATCTGCGGCATTCCAATAGACAAGAGCGTTTGAGCCATGATCGATTTTTTGCTCACCAAGGGTGTCTTTGGCAACTTTGTTTAAAGAAACTCTATGACCAAATTCTTCTTTGATGTGAGCCAGAATGTCAAAATGGGGAAGCTTGGCAAAGCCTGTTGGGGCATAGGGACGTAGGGCCGGAACATCAAAATGAAGCGTATTAAAACCAATGATCCGGTCGGCTTCAAAAAAGATTTTCCACATTTCCGGGAAGTCACGCTCCCAAAAACTCATCATTTTTCCGGAAGTTTCGTTAAAATCGGAATCGATTTCGCGATGGTAAAGCGACAGGACAGATACACCAAGGTCTCCTGGATCATTCGTCCCCGTATCATCAAAGAATTTCTTGGTCTCGAGGTCGAAGATTACTTCAAACATGAAGATAAATTATCCTGTGGGAGCGGGAAAATGTTTATTTTCTGGATGAATTACTTTTAGATTCTCTACGTCGTCCTCAATTTGATTTATTTTCATTGAACGATGGTTAAGAAAAGTCTGTTCCTCACGCATCGCTTGAAGTTCGCCCACAATTTCATCCTTCATGGTAACGAAATCATTTCTGAAATCCTGCAATAAACCTTTGACACTTTCAATAATAGCCGTCTGGAAGAGGTTAAATTTTCGATCCATCTCCGCATATATACGTTTCTCAACGGGAACAAATTCCTCTTTCACTACCTCTCTGACAATTTTTTTGATAATTGTTTGGTCGGACATTAAAATTATGCTAACAGATTTTGGGAGCTAATTCCACCCCGTCCAATGAACTTCTTCTGTCGGTTGATAAACGTAAGCGACTTTGGTGCCGATAAAAAGAGGGAGGTTTGACTTTTTCATCATGGCGATGGCTTTTCCAATGTTATTTGTGTGGAACCATTCGTCCAGGAAGAGATCAGGTTTTTTGGCTCCCCCTTTGTGGGAGAGGACAACAAGAAGAGCATTTGGAATTTCTCTTTCACCGGTGTCAATCATTTCTTGATTGAATTCCGGGGTCCAAGAAACAGCTTCGCCTTCTGGGACTTCGTGATAAAAGTCGGGGGTTATTTGAATAGTTTTTTTGAAAAAGATTTTTCTGGCGCTTAAGCTTCGATATTTCATCCCGCCTTCCAAAACCAGATCGTTGGCTCCTTTGAAGGCATCATTGACGTCTTCCCAAAGAAAAAAATTGGGGGTTCGCCTAGTTCCATCCGGGAAATGGATGGTCACGTAATAGAGAATTTTGGGAATGGTAGTTTTCTCTTTTGGCACAGGGGTATTTTACCCTTTTTGACAAAAGATGAAACTCCCGCTTGAAAAGGTAACGAGAGTGAATGTATATTTATTTGCCAATGAATGATGATAATAACGATGTTCAGATTTTAACTCCGGTTGAGGGGACCAGTGAATCGGAAACAATTACTAACCTTATTCAGAACTACCTTTCTCAGATCGCTACTAACCGCGAGGAACTTAAAAAGGCCAGGCAAATGCTGGCTGATGGATTTGAAAACGATCCGGTTTATCGGGAACATGCCGAGAAAGCTAAGGAAGCTAATAAAATAAAAAGCGGCACTCGCGCTCAAATTATGAAACAGCCGGCGCTTATGGCGCTCAAGGCAAAGATCAAGGAAATGTCTGAAGAGGTTAAAACGGCCAACGAAGCTCTTTCTGACTACCTACAGCAATATCAAAAATTGACGGGTCTTAACTCGTTTGAAACACCGGATGGTAAAGTCAAACAAATTGTCTACATGGCCAAACTTGTAAACGTTGGCGGCGAACGGTAAATTACTCTATAGAAGCGGGAGTTTTTAGTTGTGGCCAGTGAAGGAGAGGCAGTGGTTTCCCCTGTTGATGATAGCCAACTTTTCTCATGAGCCAGGTATCACTAAAAATCCGCTCAAAGATTTTGGCAATTTTTTCCGTTGAGTAATACTCTTTACCGAGATTAAAGTTGTGCTTGGTGGTTTCATTGTAGGAGATTGGGTCGGTTAGGATTGCCACCGCCTCGGAGACGGCTTTTTTTAGATTTTCAGAGGGAATTTTTACGAATTTTTCGGCGTTTATTGTGAAAGAATCTCCAAAATTGATATATCTAAAACCCTTTGGCATAATATCAGCTTTGAAAACCGGGTAGGTAAAAAGGGCGATCGGGGTTTGAGATAGAATTGCTTCGAGAAATTGGTTTCCGAAACCTTCCCGAAGAGAAGGATAGGTCACGAGATCGGCATAAACATAAAGGTCAAGTAGGGTTGGCCAGTCTTTTGGCCCACGATCAAGAGGGGTAAAGCCGCCAGCTTTCCCATCAAGAAAGCAAAATTTTATGTTTGAAGATTTAACGTAGAAAGCAAGTCGGTCTCGGTAGGCTTGGTCCTGCTTTTCGTTATAGCCAGCGATAACAAAAACGACGTGGTTTCGTTGAGGGTCGAAGCCTCTTCGGTTGTAAAGGCCCCGGTCATTTAAAGTTTTTAGATTTTTGGGGCTAGTTAACTCTTTGACAAAATCTACGGCCACTTCAATTGCCTTTCTTGGAGTAATTCTCGTAGCTTGAAGAATAATTAGGTCGTTTGGGTCAACACCGTGTTTTGAAAGTAGTTTTACGCACTGAGCGCCACGATCTTGCAGTGGCCGGCGAAAATCAACGGAATCAGTAATAATCATGGCCCGGATTCCTTTTCGTTGATAGAGTTCGTCGCGGGCGAGGGAGTTAATGCATGAATGCTCAAAACGGCTATTTTGGGGCGGATAGTATGTCTTCAAAATATTTTGGACAAAGGAATTAATGGGATGCTCACATCTTCCATGTTCCCAATAGAAATCATGATGGACCAAAAGCGATTTTGTTTTTGTTTTTTCAAGAGCTTCATCAAGAGTGAC
>CAYPLU010000006.1:0-1383 GCA_964411775.1 uncultured Gammaproteobacteria bacterium
GAAAATATAAAAACTATCTTCGGATTCTTGTTCCGAACGGTTCAAAGTCTAATGGGATGACTCTTGGAGATGGCCGCACTGGGACAGAATCATCACAGTTGACGGCGGAGGTAATCCAAGCCGTTCCTGAGAATAATTTTTTAGTTTACCGCTCGAGCGAGCAGGTTTATGCAGATGGCGCGCCGATTGCGAGTGGATTTACAAGTTACGGTACCTTGTTGGAATTGCCAGTCGGAAGTCGGAGAGAGATTGTTTTTCGATATAAGCCACCATACAGAATGAATTTGTCCGGAGGGAGTGCGGAATACCGTTTTGGTTTTTTGAAGCAGTCGGGAATGGGTTCGCCGGCAGCTAATTTTAATTTTGAGTATCCGTCATTTTTAAAACCACAAAGGTTGGCTGAAGTAACCGGGAATAAAGAATTTGATTTAAAAAAGCAAACTGACGGTGGCCCGCTTCAATTTCCCCAAAAATTGGTATACAACTCCGATTTGGCCACGAACAGATTCTTCACCATAATGTTTGAGAAATAGCTCTCTTTGGTAGAGATCTAGAAAAGAGGTCCCTGCTTTGATAGAATGCAGGGATAGTAAAAAAATATGCAAGCCGTTAAGCTTTCAGCCGAAATTAGAGAGACGATTGGAAAAAAAGTAAAAAAAATAAGAGCAGCCGGCTTAGTACCGGTAAACATTTATGGAAAGGGTGTTGCCTCGCAAGCTTTGCAAATCCCGATTAAAGAATTTACGAGCATTTACCACAAGGTTGGTGAGACGGGGTTGGTTGAACTTTCGTATGGCAAGATGACAAACCACGTTCTAGTTAAGAATGTACAATTTCATCCGGTGACTCGTTTGCCGGTCCACGCAGAACTCCACGCAGTAAATCTTAAAGAAAAGATTAAGGCGAATATACCTCTTGAGATTGTTGGTGAAGCACCTGCTGTTACAAATGGAATTGGGATTCTGTTGCAAACTCTCAACGAGATAGAGGTTGAGGCGTTGCCAACTAGTTTGCCAGAAAGAATTGAAATAAATGTTACAAAGCTCGCGGAACTTGATCAGCAAATAACGGTAGCGGAATTGATGGTGCCGGCAGATGTAGAGGTCTTAACCAGTGGGGATGAAGTTGTTGTTAAAGTAGTCAAAGCCGTGGTTGAGGAAATGGTAGAACCAACACCGGTTGAAGTGGCCGAGGTTGCAGGTGAGGGAATTGCGGCAGAGGGACAAGGGGAGAGCGCGGGAGAAGTGGCGGAAGAGAAAAAGGAATAATGGGAATTTCAGGATCGGGGTAAGACTTCAAGGATTTTTTTTGTGGTTTCAAAGTTGGGATCAATAATTAGTGCTTGCTCAAGATTTTTTTTGGCTTCAAACAGATGGTTGGTCT
>CAYPLU010000006.1:1393-2354 GCA_964411775.1 uncultured Gammaproteobacteria bacterium
GCGATATTGGGGGTATAAAGATAACAGAGTTCTCCAGGAGATCATTTCTTTGGAAATCGCGGCTTCTTGTTTTTCTAGCAAGATTGCTTGGTTAATAAGTTCTTTAAAAGTTTTTCTTTGATTGTCGGTTTTGGAAACCGCCAGACCGTTTTGTGATTCCCGAGCGGCAATTTGAAATTGGTTATTCAGCAAAAAGAGATTGATTAAAAGCTGACGAGAGATAACATCGTTTTTGTTTAGCAGAATTTTTTCTTTGGAAAGAATAAAAGAATCTTTCGAGAGGCTAGCGTTAACCAAAAAAATTAATAAAGCAATGAAGGGAATTAAACCTTTTAACTCTTGAAAAAATTTTTGGAAAAACATTGTGCTTCCGGCGCGAGTGATAGTGATGATTTTGTCCACGAGAAATTGTATCAAGAATAGCAATGACATGAAAGGAATTTTTTTTGAGTTTGTTTGTTATGACAATTTTTTTCGGTGAGTTGGTCGGGAAAAAATGCGATTTTCGGGCACTAAAAAAGGTATAAAATTTTTCCCAAAGCCAGACGAAAACTCTTACACCTTGGGATGATTTCAAATTTTCGTGCTTTCATGTTATGACGGATTTTTTGTTGAAAAAAAACACAGGCAAACTCTGGTCCCTGACGGTCGAGGTTTATTTAGCGGCGGGCCACGAAGAAACTATGAGGGGAGTTTTTTCTTCCCGGTATGGTTCAAAAATTTGCCAAATTTCCTCGGTAATAAAGGGCATGAAGGGGTGGAGAAGTTTTAGTATTGTCAGGTAAATATGAGTGAGGACGGCTAACACAGCAAGGTCGCCATTTTTAATTCTTTCTTTTGAGTCTTCAATGTATTTGTCGGCAAATTCATGCCAGACAAATTGATAAATTATTTCCCCCGCCTGGGCGAGATAGAATTTATTTAAACTGGTATCTACTTTTTTAATTGTTGAGTTTAATTT
>CAYPLU010000006.1:2364-21417 GCA_964411775.1 uncultured Gammaproteobacteria bacterium
TTATAATTTCTTTATCTTCTTTTGTCAGACCTATTGTTTTTGAACTCAATGGCAAAATGTTTTTTCCTTCGAGATTCATTAAAACAAAACGGCCAATGTTCCAGAGTTTGTTGGCAAAATTTCGATAGGCAATAACTTTGTCTCTAGGAAAGTTAAAATCATGACCGTTGCCATTTCCGATTACCAAACCCATTCGAAGAGCATCTACACCAAATTCGGGGATGTAATCCTCCGGATTGATAATATTACCTAAACTTTTGCTCATTTTTCTGCCGTCCAGAGCGCGAACGACACCATGTAGGTAAACATCACTAAAAGGCGCTTGGCCTGTTTGGTAGATTCCAAACATGATCATGCGAGAAACCCACTTACTGAGAATTTCCCAAGCAGTTTCCATAACCGAAGTCGGATAGAAATACTTGAAGTCGGGTGAGTTGGGGAACCCAAGGGTAACGAGTGGCCACTGCCCTGAGGAAAACCAGGTGTCAAAAGTGTCTGTGGTTTGGAGGAACCGATCTCCGGGTTTGGCCTGTGAAATTAGATGTGCTGCGGTAATTGGTGCCATTAGTTTCTGAAGACCTGATTCAATTTCTGAGAAAGAGTTTTTTTCTAAAGCTTCTTTGATGGTACAGCCAATAATTTCTTTATTGGCATTTAAGAAAGTTACAGAAATATCGGGGTTATCATCTACGTTGTACCAGGCCGGAATTCTGATTCCCCAGACATTTTGTCGACTGATGGCCCAATCGTGCATGTTCTCCATCCATCGGGTGTAGGTAATCTTTCGCCACTTAGGGAAGATCTTCACTTTGTTTTTGATGACAACTTCTGCTGCGGGTTTTTTAAGTGATTCCACGTTAATAAACCAATTAGGTAGGACGGTTGGTTCAATATTGTGGCCGGCCTTACAGACGGGAACTGAATGGCTATAATTTTCGTCAACTTTAAGGAGTAGCCCATCTTCTTTTAAATCTTCGACCACTAATTTCCTGACCTCAAGAACTTTTTTTCCGTGATATTTTTCCGCTCTTGCACGGTATTTTTCTGGTTGACCGGGCTGATTTAGGAACCAGGAAAAATCCATTTTTCCCTGAAGGTCAATAATAGGGGTAACTGGCAGTTTGAATGTCTTGCCTAATTCAAAATCATGCTGATCATGGGCGGGGGTCACTTTCATAATTCCGGTGCCAAACTTTTGATCAACTTCGGTGTCTGGGATAATGGTCATTTGTACTGGACCTAACAGGCCTTGGACCTCAATGACTTGGCCAAGGTATTTTTTATAACGTTTGTCTTTTGGATTGACGGCAAGAGCAGCATCACGAAATTTCGTTTCTGGTCGTACCGTGCCAATCGTGAATGGGCCATACTTGATGAAGTAGAAGGGATCAACTTGTTCTTTCATATCTACTTCAATGTCCGCGTAGGTAGTGCCGCAGACAGGACAAAAGTTGACAATATAATTATCTCTATAGACTAGCCCTTCAGTGGCCATTTTGATAAAGGTATTTTGGACAGTGTCTAAGACGTCCGTGTCGAGTGTAAATTTATAGCGGGTCCAATCTACGCTAGCCCCCATGTTTCTAATTTGCCCCTCAATCAGTTTTTTGTTTTCCATCACAAAGTCCCAGATCATTTGGTAGAGGGTTTGACGATCATATTCGAAGCGGGAATGACCTTGTTTTTTAAGCTCTCTTTCAAAAGTGATCTGAGTTTCAGTGCCAGCGTGGTCAGTTCCGGGAATCCAAAGTGTGGGATCACCTTTCATGCGGTGCCAGCGAATCAAAAGATCTTCAATGGCAATCATTAAGATATTCCCCGTGTGCATTCGACCGCTGGCGTTTGGTAGAGGTAGGATAATGGTGAACGGTTTTTTCGCTAGGTCGATTTTAGGAGTAAAATAGCCGCCTTGTTCCCACATCTCGTAGATTTTCGAGTCAGATTTGTTGTGATCGTATTTTGGGTCCATGACAGTATTGTACCACCCTCAATTTGAGCTTGACAAAGAAAGCCAACAAAACTAAGATCGGGCGAATGACTAAAAAATTGTTGCTGGCTGT
Organism: uncultured Gammaproteobacteria bacterium; assembly: GCA_964411775.1. GTDB lineage: Bacteria > Patescibacteriota > Microgenomatia > JAMCZE01 > JAMCZE01 > CAYPLU01. The sequence goes on from CAYPLU010000006.1 coordinate 4,425, forward strand.
TAGTTGCTGGTTACTTGTTTTGTTTTTCCCAAGCCAGGTATTGGCACAGAAGGAGAATGAGTTTTTACCTTTTGGAACAGTAATTAATTCTGACTACATTCGGGTAGCTAACGTGGTTCAAATTGATGGCGAAATTCACGGGGATGCTTTTTTGGCAGGCGGAGTGGTAATTGTGAACGGAAAAATTGATGGGGATTTATTTGTTTTTGGAGGAAAAGTGACAGTGAATGGGACGGTCGGAAATAGTATACGAATTGTTGGGGGAGATGTAACGATTAACAGTCAGATTGGGAGAAACACGCTTCTTGTGTGCGGAAATTGTTTGGTGACAAAACAAACTTCGATTTCAGGAAGCCTACTTGCAGCGGCTGGGAACTTGGAACTGTCGGCCGGGGTAATTGGAAAAGGTTTTCGGTTTTTTGGAAATAGACTTTATCTGAATTCAGAGATTGCAAATGAGGCATTTGTGGTCTCGCAGCAACAATTTGTTCTTGGCCCGAGCGCATCAATTTCCGGAGATCTTAAATATACCGGATCGCATCAGGCGGTTTTGAGTCGGGGGGCGACAGTATCAGGATCAATTACCTATGAAAAGAACGATCCCGAAGGGGATTTTCCGAGGTTTTTTGGGGCAAAATCAATTTTCCGGCTGAGAGATGCTTTGGCGCCGGTAGTTAACTTTGGATTCCTATTAGTTTCTCTGTTAATTGGATTTATTTTGATGGGTTTATTTCCGAGGTGGTTTGAAAAATCGGCCTTGGCGATAGAGAGGAAGCCGGCGGCTAGCTTTGGGTGGGGGATAATTTCGGTAGTAATTGTTCCGGTAGTGGCCGTGCTGTTGGCCATAACGCTGGTCGGGATACCCGTTTCGATAGTGGCTTTATTAATTGGTTATACCCTCTATGTTTTGGCCGGATTTGTAGCAGCATTTTTTATCGGGCGCATGGCGTTGATGAAGTTTGTGGGGGAGAGAAGAGGGTGGGCTTTAGCGACGGGATTGATAATTTTTTATCTACTCGGCTTTTTGCCGTATGTTGGTGGCGCATTAAGATTATTGGTCACAGTTTTTGCGATTGGGGGAATTGTTTTGTCTTACCGTTATCCGGCAATTTACCAAACGGAACATTTAGATCGATTGTCAAAACTTAGCCAATTTGAAAAGGTAAGGGTATTTCAAAATAAGCGTGGTTTAAAAAAAAGGGCAAACCACTAGGAGTTAAGAGGCGGGAGAAGTGATTGACACGGCAGGCTTGGTGTTTAGTTCTTTCCACGAAACAATGTTTTGGTTGTAGTAGGCAGCTGCGGCAATGTAGGCAGCATTGTCCGTGCAGAGCTTAATGGCCGGAATAAAAGCCGGAACTCCTCTTGTTTTACTGACCTTTTGAAGTTTTTCGCGCAGGCGTCTATTGGCAGCGACTCCGCCGCAAAGAATGAGTGATTTGACGGGATAAGTATCCGCCGCTTCACCAAATTTAGTGATCAGGACATCGGTTGCGGCCTCTTGAAGCTCATAGGCAAGAGCTTGTTTGAATTCATCCGTAATTTCGCCTTTTGCCTCCTCCCTTTGGTAGAGGTATAGGAAGGCGGTTTTTAGACCAGAGAAGGAAAAATCCCAGCCTTTTGAATGAATGAGGGGGCGGGGCAATTTAATTTTTAATTTTGAATTGGCCCGCGCCGTGCCGGGCGAGGCCGGGGAAATATGAAATTTTGAAGCTTCGCCCTCGATGTAAGGGCCGTACGGATAAGGAAGCCCTAAGAGGCGGCCGCATTTATCAAAACACTCTCCTGCCGCGTCATCTTTTGTGGAACCCAGATAGTCAAAGACCCCGTGCGCTTTCATAAGGACGATGTCTGAATGATTTCCGGAAACCAGAAGAACGAGAGCGGGGAGGGGCGGGGAAGACTCGTGATATTTCAAGTCGGGAACACCAGAAGTCAGCCAGTTGGCGTAAATGTGGCCAACGAGATGGTTGACTGGGATTAGAGGTTTATTTAAAGAATAGGCAAGGGCTTTAGCTGTTTCGACACCAATCAAGAGAGAACCAATGAGACCTGGGCCGGAAGTCACCGCGATAGCATCAATTTGTTCGAAAGGAGATCTACCAAGTGGGGCAATCGCTTCGTTTAAAACCGGCAAAATTGATTGGAGTTGTTCGCGGGCGGCAATGTCAGGCACAACACCGCCATATTTAATGTGGATGTCGAGACTAGTAGCAAGGGCGCTACTTAGGAGTTGGTGGCCGTCTTTGACAACAGCGGCTGCCGTTTCGTCGCAGCTGGTTTCGATGCCAAGAATGAGCATAACGCGATTATATCAGTCTTCTTAAGGAAGCTGGGGCACTTAGGTTTTTGTTCCACGCAGAAATCTTGCCGGCCAGGGAATGTAATTACTGATGACAGTTTCCTTGATAAGAGTTTGTTGGTTGCGAGTGACGGTTCGGGTGAAAAAGGTGTTGGCTCCGGCATGGGCAGTATCGACCTGTTTTTCGGTACCAATGGGAAGGGTGGGATCGTCTTCGTAAATTGGAGGGGGGGGTGGGGTAATGCTGCTGGTGAACGGACCGTTGATTTTAGTCAGACGACCATCATCGGTGCCGAAAAAATCAATGGTGAGTTTGTGGTTGTTAGTATCAAAACTGGCTTGGACAAGAATCCACTGGCCGGTATCGTTTTTGAATTTGAAGTCAGGGGACGGGGGATAAACGGTGGCATCCATACCTGGGGCGAAACCGCCCTGTTCGTAAAATCCAACCCTATAGGAGTGGGGAGTCCGTTCGATAACCGGCAAGCCACTATTTAGGACGGCCCGATAAAGAGTTGTTGAGACCTGGCAAACACCACCTCCATCATCTAGGACGGTCTTGCCCTGAATGATGGCGTAGGCTTTTTGATATCCTATAATAGCAGAAACTGTGCCGATGGCATTGCCGAAGGAAAAGATTTCATTGGGGGCAATGAGGCTGCCATGAATTTTACTTGTTGCCAGACCAATATTGTGGACTCTTGTCGGGATGGAGTCATAAAAATATGATTCGCCACGCCCGAGAAAATCTTTTATGCCCATGGTGTCGGCGGTTGAAGATTTAATTACTGGCGCAACAATTTTTGTTGGGACCACAAATTGCCACTCGATGAGTTCTGGGGGATACGCCTGAGACTGGAGTTCGATTTCTTTTGAAAGTTTTTCGACATCAACCACTAAACCGTCACTACTTGGCTGGAAAGCTCTGACACGACCCTTGTGGTCAGCGCCAACATTTGGGACGAATTCAAAAACGGCGTCGATAGGTTTTTTTTCAATTGCCTTAGCAATCGGTTCGAGCACTTTTGAAAGGGAGCGGTTGTCGAATCGGGTTTCCAAAGGGAGGTCGATTTTATTTTGCCAGGCGGCAACGATTTGAAGAAAGTTGTAATAGGGGTTTTTTGTTTGGCGGCCAATTGAAATGGCTCGATCGGCCATGAGATTTTTGTCAAAAATTAAATTAATATCCCGGCCACGAGCAGAGACAGAAGCGCTGTTACTGGTGAGGGTAATGACTGTTTCGTCGAAGCTGATTTGAGGAAAAAGTTGTTTGACTTCTATTTTGGTCTTTCCACCAACGTCAGTACCGGCAATTTTTACGCCTGGGTAAACGCGATTTTGAAAAACAGCGGCAAAGATCAAATAGGAGGCGGTAATGGTGACAGTGAGAGCTGTCAGGCTGCCAAGAGCAAAAAAGAGGGCAGTAATGAAAATGTTTTTTAGGTAGCGCATTTGTTATTATTGTAGCAAAACTAATTCATTAACGAGGCGATTATGGAAGGCTTAGATATTAAAAAAATAGTCATCTTTTTTCTGGCTGGAATAGGAGTGTTGCTTCTGGTTGCGGCAATAATATTTGTGGTTCGTAATTATTCCAAAGCTTCAGCGCCGGTTACTGTTACATATTGGGGACTTTGGGAGCCGGAGTCGGTTTATCAGGAGGTGTTTGCCGATTATAAGAAAACTCACCCGAACGTGACCATTAAATACCAGATGCAGTCACCGATTCAGTATCGGGAGCGGCTCAATTCGGCTCTTTCGGGAGATACAGGGCCCGATATTATTCGGATTCATAATAGCTGGATGCCAATGTTTCTTGATCAAATAGCACCAGTACCGGCGACGGTCTATTCGGCCACAAAATTTAGATCAACATTTTATCCGGTGGCGGCAACTGACCTAATTATTAACGGAACGCCCTATGCAATTCCTTTAGAAATTGATTCATTGGCACTTTTTGTAAATACCGATTTATTGACGGCGGCAGGGGTGGCGGTTCCGACGAATTGGGAAGAGTTTCGTGAGGCGGCTAAGAAACTGACAGTGAAAGATGATCAGGGAAGAATCAAAACTGCCGGGACAGCGATGGGGACGGCGGGAAATGTAGATGGGTGGCAAGACATCGTATCTCTAATGATGCTTCAAGCGGGAGTTGACATGGCCAAGACACCAAATACTCAGGCGGCTCAAGAAGCACTTCTTTATTACACAACCTTTGTTTCAGTCGATGGGGTTTGGGCGCCAAACTTGGACGGATCAACGTTAGCGTTTTCCCAAGGCAAAGTGGCCATGTATTTTGGATCATCGTGGAGATTTTTTGACATTAAAAACATGAACAGCAACCTTAATTTTCGCGTTGTTCCTGTTCCGCAGTTACCAGCAGCACAGACGGTTAACTTTTCTTCTTACTGGGCGGAGGCAGTTTCAAAGAAGAGTAAAAATATAAAAGAGGCGTTTGATCTTTTAAATTTTATGTCAAGCAAGGAGTCATTGACTAAAATTTACACAGCTCAGGCAAAAATTCGTCCCTTTGGTGAGCCGTACCCGCGGGTGGATATGGCCACAATGTTAACAATCGATCCAAATGTGGGACCGTTTGTAGCGGGAGCAGCGACAGCAAAAAGCTCGTATTTAGATAGTGCCACAGGGGATGGTGAGACGGGGATTAACTCACGCTTCAGTCAGTATTATGGTGATGCAGTTAACATGGCAGGACGAGGTAATCAGGCAAAACAAGCCCTGGACACAGTGGCCGCGGGGGTGAAACAGGTGTTAGAGAGTTATGGGGTGAAGTAAGTATGATACTTGCACCTGACAGCCTTGGAAATGCCCGCTATGGTAGCCCGTCGCGAACGAGAAGATTGGGTGATGAACCGAATCTTCCTGTTGTTGAGACTCTAACTTTTAGACCTGGTCTGGTCGACAAGGCTGGTATAGGCCATGTTTTACGAGATTGGGTAAGTTCTGCGTTGGAGGTTGATCAAAAGTTTGTTTTAGCCCATCAGTATGGGTTTTTAGTGAATGTGTTATTGCGCCAGATGTCAGAGGCTGAAAAGGTCCGTGCCTTTAGTGATTTGATATCTGGAACCGAGGCGTATTTGAAATGGGAAGATCGACAGGGAAATGCTGGGATAACAACCGCCCACCCTTTCCTTCCTTCTCTGACAGCAAAAATAACTCTTCCTCGGGGTTGTGTTGACCCAAGCGTATCAATGCATGAGGCGATTCATTTTATGCAGCACAAAAGGTGGATGCCACATAACAATTTGTTAACTTTTTTGGTAGGAGAATTAGTTGAGATTGAATCTGGAAAATCAGGGATAGTAAGACAAGAAGGGGCTTTAAACGGTGGTCTTTTATATCCTTATTACTTAAAGCACCCTGATGCTTATTTTCGAATGATTTTGAATGGGTCAGTGATTGATGCTTATGCGGGGTGGGTGCATAATCTTTCCGATTCTCAAAGAAATTTTTTGGAAAATGAGCAAGCAATAATTAGAGAGATGGCCAGCTACGACGAGCCAAGAATTCCGACGTTACACGGTGCCAGTAATATTTATTCACAAGTAATGAATAACTTTGGCAGACACAGAGCAGAACGGGCAGCCGCGGTTGGGTTACTTTCGGGAAATGTTGACCATGCATGGACAATCGTATGGCTTTACAGTTTAGGGAAGGCTAATTTTGACGAGGCAGAAAGGGAGGTTGTTGGATCAATTTTGCAGAGAAATGTTGATCGATATTATAAATACCCTGTAGTTGATTTTTCCTTTAAGGTTGCCAAAGAAGGCTAATTGTCGGCCTCCTCTTTCCAGTACTTCAACAAATCTTTAGCTACAAGAGAAGCGGCGCCGACGACGGGAATAGCAAAAATCGCTCCCCAAGTGCCGGCAATTTTGTAGCCAATTACAAATGAAAGAATAATGATAATCGGATGAATTCGGAAAGCGTTCCCCAAAAGTTTTGGGGCTAAGATGTTATAGATCAATTGAGAAGCGAGAATGATTATAGCGACGGTAATTAGGGCCAGGTTTATGGAAACAGTTAGGGCTGAAAGGGTGGGAGGGACAACGGCAATAATTGCTCCGACAATTGGGATCATGGCGAAAACAGCCGAAAGAAGACTTGTCGAAAGGGCGAATGGGACACGGAGAATAGTGAGGGTAAGGAAGGTAATGATACCAATGGTAATGCCGATGAAAAACTGTACCCGAATAAAGACAGCGAAACTTTCGTTAATGGTTTTTTGCAGAAATTCAAAATCCTCTTCATATTTATCGGGAATAATTTTTAGGATTGACTGGGAGATTTCTTTGCGCGACAGAACGAAATAAAAGGAGAGAACAAAAACCAGGATGAGTCCGGTGACAGCAGAAGCGGCTTGAGAAACAAGAGTGACAGAGTTGTTTAGAGAATTGGAAATGAACGTCTCGACTTTGGGTGTTAAAGCTGAATTTTGGGGAAGGACTTGGGGGAGGCTGCTTGAAAGCTGAGAAAGTTGACTCACTGTTTGCGGTAAAACAACAACAAGAGAAGCCAGGAGCACAATAGCGATACCTAAATAGACAAGACCGGTTGAAGCGAGGCGAGAAAGCCCCTTTTTCATTAAATATTCGATAAGCGGCTGAACGATGAAAGCAAAAATCCAGGAGAGGATAATGATAATCAGAATATCTGAGATGTAGCCTAGGAGTGACCTAAACAGAGAGAGGATGTGCCATGATAAAACAACAATTGACAGCAGGCCGACGATGCGCCATTCGGGAAATTTTGACAAGCTTTTGAACATTGTTAGTTTAGTTGTATATTACCTGTCATGAGGGTGAAGTTCAATGAGTTTTTGGCAATTGTTTACGCTTCCTTATTTGATTTTCCCCTAAATCGGGAGGAGCAAGAGTTTTGGGCGGTCGGAAAAAAAATCGAATTAATCAGCGACCAGATATTGACGGGAAAAGGACGAGATTGCCGAGATGCGAGAAAAAAAACCAGCGATGAGAAATTTTCTAAGGCGAAAAAGACGGTACGGACTATTTCATTGATGCCAACAGTGGAAGCGGTTTTTTTGACCGGTTCGGTGGCGGTCTCTAACGCACTTGCTGGGGCGGATATTGATTTGTTAATAGTAACCACAGCTAATACTCTTTGGGTAACCAGAGCGGTCGTTGTAGCCCTTTTAAAGCTAATGGGAAAATATCGAACGAGAAAACAGATCAACGACAGAGTTTGTACCAATATATTTTTGGACATTAATCATTTAGAGTTTGGTAAACGAAATCTTTATACGGCGCACGAGGTTTTGCAGGCACGGTGTTTGTTTGATCGGGGAAATATTGAGAAAGAATGGTTGAAAAAAAACGAGTGGGCAAAGAGGTATTTACCAAAAGCATACCAAGGAAAATTCGTTGTTGCGAAGGGACAAAAAGACTATACAAGGAATTTTTTAAGAGAACTTATGTCCATAAGCCTTGTACCTTTTGAGCTTTGCGCTTTTGCCTTGCAATATTTTTACATGAAGCCGAAGATGACGAGAGAAGAGGCGGCTTGGGGGAAAGCGGTTTTTCACCCGAATGATTTGACAGAAAAGGTCTTTCAAAAATGGCAAAAGAAACTTCGGGCTCTCGGGTATAATAGTGGCCAGTCAAGGGCTTTCTTTTTCCAGTCATGATTAAAAAACTGCCCACATTTTTGCTGACTCTTTTTCTGCTGTTCGGAGTTGTCCGGTTCGTTTGGGCTGAGGCATGCTCGACGTCTTGTTCTGACAACGATCTGGACAAATGTATTGCTGAATGCAACAAATTGTTGGATCTTTCTAAAAACGCGACGAAACCGCATGAGAGCAGAATGGAGCAGTTGCAAGCGAGTATTGATTCAATGGAAAAGAATTTGGCAACACTGACAGCACTAATTGGCCGCAAGGAAGACCAAATTAAAACAGAAGAAACCAGGCTAGCCGGTCAGCAAGAAGACTTGGATGGTAAGATAAGAAATTATTACAAGCAGAGTTACCAGTTTAACGTTGGATATACTCTTGGCTTGGTTTTTACTAACAGCAATTTTACGGAGGCCTTAAGGAATCTTTCGTACTGGCAAACATTTATCAATCATGACCGTTCGGCTATTGTGTCAACGGTGTCGCAAATTGTTGATCTAAACGCGGCTCAGAAAAAACTAGAAACTGATCAGGTACAACTAGCCGCGCAGAAACAAAGTTTGGAAGCGACCCTAGCGCCAATTAAAAAGCTTGTAACTGAAGCAAAAGCGTATCAAAGCCAACTTACCCAAACGGCGGGATCTTTGTCAAGCAGACAACAGGCGTTGATTACTGCAAGAATTGGTAGTCTGAATTTATCACGGTCGGCGAATATTTCGATGGCTTGCGCAGATGATCGGAACATTGATCCGGGATTTTCGCCACGATTTGCTTTTTATACTTTTGGCATTCCGCACCGAGTGGGAATGAATCAATTTGGGGCTAAAGGGAGAGCTCAAGCTGGTGAAACGAATCCGGAAAATATTCTGCGGGCATATTTTCAAAATGTTGATTTTAACACGGGTTTTGAAGGTGCGAGTATCAAAGTGAATGGAACGAATGAGTATGGTCAGACATTCGATAACGAAAGCATGAACATCGAAGACTATTTGAAGCATCTGTATGAAATGCCGTCTAGCTGGCCTGCTCCTGCGTTGCAGTCTCAAGCTATTGCAGCGAGATCGTATGCCTTGGCGGTGATGAGAGATAACGGCTATGTTCGACCGAGTCAGGCAGATCAGGTTATTAAGCGAGAGGAAAATGCACAGTCGTGGAGGGATGCTGTTACCGCAACAAAGGGTAAAGTCATGGCGCAGGGGGGGCAACCAATTAAAGCCTGGTTTTCGTCGACTGACGGTGGATATACTTTAACCTCGGGAGAGGTTTGGGGAGGAGATCGGTCTTGGACGAAACACACTCGGGATACAAACGGGGATGTGGGGAGTATTACGGACTTACAAAGCAAAGCGTACGATCGGGAGTCACCATGCTTTTACAATGCTCAGGGATGGCGAACGCAATATAATAAATCTGCCTGGTTGAAGTCAGATGAAGTGGCTGATATTGTCAATGTAATCTTGGTATCAGCTAAGACGAATGATTGGGACAGTTGGGATGCTGGGAAAGTTAGACAGGAATTGGGAAGTAGTGCATTTAACAGAATTGACAGTGTGTCGATGAATTTCGATTTGGGATCAGGCAAGACAACATCGGTGACGGTTTCGGGAGACGCAGGGTCGAAGACATTTGACGGGAAAACTTTCAAAGACTATTTCAATGTACGGGCGCCAGCAAACATTGCGATTGTCGGCCCATTATTCAATATTGAGAGGAAATGATCGGAATTCTTGTGATTTGAGGCGCCGTTTGTTATTCTTTAGGCATGCCGAGACGCGTACGAGTTGGACCGTCAGTTGAAAGGTCACCTGTTATTGAGAGTGAATTGCCCCATGAGAGGACGATTGTCGAGCCGACACTTGGCGAAGTTGAGGTGGAGGTGCATGATGACTCTGAGGCGATCAAAAAATCGGAAACCGATCAAGAACTGTTGCGATATTCGGGGCGGGGGCCAATGGCTACCTTTGTGGCCTTTCCGCAAAAGATCCACTTCAGTGGTCAGGGGGAGAGAGAAGATGTAATTCTTCTTATTCGTGCTCACTGGGTCACAAATGTTGTTTGGGTTTTGACGGTGGCGTTTTTAGGAATTATTCCGGTGGTTGTAGTGCCAATGATTTCATTTTTTGGTCTCGGCGCCGGATTTGGAGGGTATATTACGCTTTTGTCAGTGGGGTGGTACTTGAGTCTGTTTACGTACGGATTCCTCAAGTTCTTGTATTGGTTTTTTAATGTTGGCATTGTTACGGGTGAGCGCGTAGTTGATATTGACTGGCATGATCTGACAAAAAATGAGACGTCGGTAGCACAAATAAGTAAGATTGAGGACGTGAGGGCGATTTCCATCGGGGTTTTATCAAGCTTTTTTGACTTTGGAAACATTTTTGTCCAAACAGCAGGAACAGAGCCAAACGTAGAATTTTTGTACGCGCCCCATCCAAGACTGATTGCAAGAAAAATTCAGGAGCTTATGCAGCAGGAAGAGATAGAGCACGAGCCAAAACCGTAAAATTATGATCGATCTAATTTTTAATTTTATTAATAATTTCCAGCTGATTTTTTTGGTAAAGCTGTTACTTTTGGTCATAGCGCTTTTTTACTTTGTTTTTACATTAGTGGTGTATCAACAAATTAATTTAATGTCGCAGATAATAGAAACCACGGCCACGTGGCTCGTTAGATTACTGGGACTGATCCAAATCGCGGCAGCGATTGCTCTGTTTGGACTGGTGATTCTTCTGGTCTAAGGTTCTATTGCCCCGAATTGTAGACCACGGTAGCCTGCCATTCGGCAAAGTCTCCGTTTTGATTGGAAGCAAAAATGTAGATTGGATTGTCCCCGTCGTCTAGAGTAATTGTTGTTTGAAATTTTCCTGAGGCATTGGCTTTGATTTCTTTGTCGTTAACGGAAACATCAGCATTTGGTTCGGTTTCACCAACGATAGTGGCACTACTTGAGGTAAATTGTTGACCGTCTTTTGGAGAAGTTACCGTTAGCCTAAGGTTGTTTGAGGTGGGCTGGTCTTCGACGACCGGAGTTGTGGGTGAAGTTGGTGTCTCGATGTTCCCGGGAGAAGTTAGCGGTGGCTGGGAAAGAAAATTGGCGTTTTGGGGATTTCGGTTTTGGATGGTGCGATAGATGGCAAATCCGCCAACGGCGACAGTGACCAAGATTAAAAGAGCCACGAGGGCAAGGTATGCCTTATTCATTGTTAATAATTACTATACTCAATAATATCACTTCAAGTCAACTAATTTTTCGGCTGGTTTCAAGGAAACTGGTTATTATGGCGGCCGAGGTGGCGACATTGTGTGAGTTTCCCATCCCAAGCATGGGAATTTCGATGGCGAAATCACATTTTTCAAAAAGGGCATCTTCTACGCCCGTGCGCTCATGGCCAAAAATCAGGGCAACCGGAAATTTGTAGAGCGCCTTTCGAAAGTCGATGCTTTTATCGGTTTGTTCAACGGCAACAATCTGGTAACTTAAGTCTCTTAAGTGGCTTAAGACACTTAAGACATTGTTACTTTGCTCCCAGGGGGCAAAAGGTACGAGCTTGATGGCTGTTTTGTTAATTTCTTTCTCGGCGTGAAGAATTACCCGTTCTTCCCTTGAATCGTTTTCAAGACGAGGGTAGCCGGTGTAACCAGTCAGATAGATTTTTTCGACCAGAAAAGCGTCAGCTAGGCGGAAGAAAAGGCCGACGTTTTGCAAAGAACGAATGTTGTGGAGGATGAAGACAATTGGCTGACGAGTAAGTTTTTTAAACTTGGTAACTGATGGTTTTTGCGAAACAAGTTCGTCAGTTGTAAATTTATGCATTGGTTCTAATATTACCCTTTTGGCTATCGCGACGGTGAATCGGTAGTGTTTTGTGTTTGTTTTAGCAAACGATCTCTTTCGTCCCTAGTGAAGTTGCAGGCAATTTTTGGTTCGGTGCCAGAGACGAACAACTCGGTTGTTATCAGAGGGCAATTTTCGCAAGGGAGGAGTCCGTTGGTGGCACATATTTGGATCGGAATGATATTGGCAGGCGGGGAAAAATTTTCCGTTGGCTGATCTTTAAGAACCTCTTGGAAAATTGGATTCCAGATAGCCGCCGCACCCGTATTGCCTGATTCGAGGAACGGACTCATGGGGGAGTTATCGTTGTTGCCGACCCAGACGGCGACAAGAAAGTTGGGAGTAAAGCCAATCGTCCAGTTATCTCTTTTAGTTTCGGTAGTGCCAGTTTTGACGGCGACCTGATAACCGGGGATATTTAGGATGCTGCCACGGCCGAAGGTTGGGGCTCGGGCTGTGTCGTCAGAAAGAATGTTGTCAATGAGATAAGCAGTTCGACCGGAAATTACGGGAATGATATTTTGGTTTTGCCAATCGTTGGTGGTGTTGTCTTCAAGGGCATGGCCAAGATAGTCCCGAACCTTTAATACGGGTTTTAAATTGACTCGGTACCCGCCTGTGGCGAAGGCGCTGTAGGCGGTGGCCATGTCAACCATGGTAACCTCGCCGCCACCAAGGGTTAGGGCAAGACCGTAACGGTTAGGATCAGTAAAAGTTGTTATACCAAGCTTGCGGGCAAAGTCGATGAAGTTTTTGAGACCATTTTTTTCCAAAAGGCGAACGGCAGGGATGTTGTATGAAGAGGCTAAGGCGATACGGGCAGGAACGGGGCCATGGAAGCGGTTGTCGTAGTTTTGAGGACGATATGGTGGCTGACCATCTGATTGGTAGGAGACAGGAGTATCAAGAATGATGGTCGAAGGAGAGATATAGTTTTTTTCCAGAGCCAGGGCATAGTTTAGTGGTTTAATAGAAGAACCGGGACTACGTTCAGAAATAGTGACGTTGACATTGCCGTCGTGGGTGGTATTGAAGAAATCGGTTGATCCTGACATAGAGAGAATTTCCCCAGTTTTTGGGTTGGTTATTAAAACGGCCCCGTTCCCGACCGCTAGGTAGGATTGTCTTTCAACTCCGAGTCTGAGCATTTCGTTGGTTTTTTCATAGAGTTTATAGTCAAGTGAAGTTGTGACTTCTAATCCTCCTTGCTCGACCAGGCGGGAGCCGTATTTCTTGACAAGGTAATCTTTTACATACATAACAAAGTGGGGGGCTTTGATGACGGTTTCTGGGTTTTCAAAATTTAACTTTTCTGAAAGAGCTTTTTGAAATTCCTCTTTTGTTATGGCCTTGGTTTCAACCATGGCCGCTAGAACTTGCGCCTGACGTTTTTTGGCAAGGTCTGGGCGAGTGCCAAAGGGTGAGTAAACCGAAGGGGCTGAAGGGAGACCAGCGAGATAGGCAGCTTCGGCAAGAGTGAGGTTTTTGGCGTTTTTGCCGAAATATATTTGTGCCGCTGTCTGAACGCCAAAAGTGGAGCCGCCGTAAGGAACTTGGTTGAGATACATGGTAAGAATTTGATCCTTGGAGTACATGCTTTCTGCCCAAATTGACAAAATGATTTCCTTAATTTTCCTGGATACGGTCTGCTCTGGTGTTAAGAGGGCGGATTTTATTAGTTGTTGGGTAATTGTCGACCCTCCCTGGATTGATTGACCGAGGGTAATTGCTAGAGCGGCTCTAACCATTGCGAAAAAATCGAAACCAAAATGGTGGTAGAAGTTTTTGTCTTCGATAGCAATCGTAGCCTCTGGAACGTATTTTGGCAGGTCGGAGAGGTTGATTAATGATCGGTTTTCGTCTGCGTAGAATTGATAAAGTAAAACACCATTCCGGTCGTAGATTTTTGTTGAAACGGGGATATCTCTGACACTTAGGGTTTTTGGATTTGGCAGAGAGGAAACAAACTGATAACCCTCAATGGGTAGAAAAATAAAAAACAAACTTAAAAGGGCTCCAGAAGCTATTAAAAGAGATTCCCGGACAATTTTTGGGAACCGTTTTTTTGAAACAAAAACATGCGTTAGGCGCTTAGCCCTTTCTTTTGCGTTAGAAAAAATTTCCCAGACTTTCTGAGTGAAAAAACGTGCTTGGTTGAGAAAAGCAGCGCGCCGTTTTTTTAAAAGATTCCGTTTAAGCCAGCGGGCGGAACGAGACAAAGATAACAGATAATTGCCGAGAGAGCTTTTTTTAAAGCGGGTTTTTATGGTCGGCTTTCGACCCCGTTTTTTGGCGGGCGAACTCTCCCAAACTTGTTTTAATAATAAGAGCAGGGCCTGGGATTTGTTAATTATGAACCTAAGAAAGACTAATGGAGGTGCGCCGATACTGGTCAAAATATTGACCACTGATAACAGGAGCTCTTCAAAAAACGATGGTTTTTTGGGTTTCTTTTTTGGCAATTCCAAGAGACCTTTGAGGCGCGCTTCCCAGGCTACGGATCATTATCGGGCAATGACAATAAAAAGACAATATGGGTTTTACTGGCAGGATTAACCCTTCTAGAGGGGGCAGTCAACACAAAAATCTTTTTGAAGAGGATCTGAAATAACCACGTGGTCTTCCTCGGTTAGTTGGTCTGGGTTGGGTTTTTCGTCGGGACCAGGTTGTTTGTGGGTGTCTTTATAAACGAAAATTTTCTTTTTTTGGTCCCAAACATTGTCTTTGTCCTTTGGGGCCTGTTCTTTGATGAAATATTCACCTCGTTTTGGACAGTCGTGATCAGGGAGAAGTCCTGAAAGGGCGCAGACTTCCAAGAAAACAACCGCATCTGGTTTTTTGGGGAACTCTGGTTGAATGTTTGCCAAAGTAAGTGATGTCAAAGCGCGCCAAATCGGAGCGGCGCCGGTATTGCCTGATTCGAGGAACGGACTCATGGGGGAGTTATCGTTGTTACCAACCCAGACAATGATCAGACGGCTATCTTTGCCGGAGGTATAGCCAACGGTCCAGTTGTCACGTTTATCTTCAGCGGTGCCAGTCTTGACGCTAACGGGCTTGCCGGGGAGGTTAAGAATGGAGCCGGTTCCAAAAGTCATGCTACGGGCACCATCATCAAGAAGAATGTGGGAAATTAAAAAGGTGACTTCTTCGGGGAGAACAAACTTTTTGTACGGAGCCCAAAGTTTTCTGCCATCCCAAGGAATTGTAGATTGAAATTCGTTTTCGGTTTCGAGCCTTTTAGTGTTATCTTCAAGAACTTTGCCTTGATTGTTCTCTACCTTCAGAATCGAAATTAGATCAATCTTTTCGCCACGATTGGCAAAGACGCCGTAGGCGGTGGCCATGTCAGTCATAATGACCTCGCCGCCACCAAGGGTTAGGGAGTAGCCGTAGCGATCGGGGTTATCTTTAAAAGTGGTTAGTCCCATAGCGCTGGCGGTAGCCAGGAAGTCGTCAACAGAGTTTAGGGCAATTTGCTTTACGGCCGGAATGTTTAGGGAGTTTCCAAGGGCGAAGCGGCCTTGGGCAATGCCGTGAAACTTACCGTCGTAGTTTTGTGGACAATACCGTTGACCATTAAACGGCGGAAAGCAAAATTTGGAATCAATCCAAGGAGTGGCAGGAGTAGAATTGCCTTTTAAGAATCCTAAGGCGTAGTTGAAAGGTTTGATTGACGAGCCAGGACTTCTTTTGGCTAGAGTGACATTGACTTTGCCACCATCGGTGGCCTCGTAATCATAGGAGCCGATCATAACAAGAATCTCACCGGTGTGGGGCTTCGTTATAAGGGCGGCGCCGTTGCCAACTTTGAGTCTCTTTTGTTTAATGACCTCGGCCGTGAGACTGGCTTGAGCAGCTTGTTGGAGGTCGAGGTCTAAGGTGGTGGTTACCTTAAGGCCGCCTTGGTCAACCACCTTTTCCCCGTATTTTTGGACAAGGGCTTCTTTAACGAAAGCAACAAAGTGGGGGGCTCTTATTTCTGCCGAAGGAGTGGCAAAAACAATTGGTTCGTCCTGGGCCTGCTTGGCCTGAATCGAGGTAATGTAGCCGTCCTCAACCATACGGGCCAAGACCTGATGTTGTCTTCGAATTGCCCGTTCGGGGTCAATGCCGAAAGGAGAATAATAGGTTGGGGCAACTGGAAGAGCGGCGAGAAGCGAGCTTTGGGCAAGGGTGAGCTCACGAGCGTGTTTGCCGAAGTAAATTTGAGAAGCCTCTTCAACACCATAGGCGGTGCCGCCATAGGGAATCCGGTTCAAATACATAGCAAGAATTTGGTCTTTGGTAAAAAGTCCTTCGGTCCAGAAGGCGAGAATGGCCTCTTTAATTTTTCTTGAAAGGGTTCTTTCGTCAGTGAGGAGAGATTTCTTGATGAGTTGCTGGGTGATGGTTGAACCTCCCTGAACGACGACGTTTCTTTGTCTTCCAAGGAGCTTGTAGATTGAACCGAGAGCAGTGTCTCTAGCGGCACGGAGAATTCCACCAATCACATTGACACCACCATGGCGGTAGAAGTCCTTGTCTTCAATCGATATGGTCGCTTCGCGCATGTAGGGGGGAATTTCTGAAAGGGGGATAACGGTTCTGTTTTCTGAAACATAGACGTTGTAGAGTAGTTTGCCATTGCGGTCGAGAATTTTTGTTGTTTGAGCAATCGAAGTTGCAAGGTCGTTTGGAGCGGGAAGGTCGCGAATTGTTAAAAATAGGGAAAAAAATAGGACAAGAATGACCCCAATGACAACTCCAGTTAATGTCCAGGGTAAATAAGGACGAAATTTTTTAATGAGTTGTCTCACTTGTCCATTATATCGTTTGGCATGTATGCTTGAAGCATGAAAGTTTCTAACGTAGCGTTTTTGGGGTTTGCTGACAGCAAAGAGACGGATATTGAGTATCGGGCGGCGTTTGAGACAGCAAAACTCCTTGCGCAAAACGGTTATACCGTAGTTGATGGTGGGGGGACCGGAGTGATGAGGGCAGCCACGAAAGGAGCTCATGCCGGTCGTGGGAAGGTAATTGGGGTGACTTATTATTGGGACGAAAATGATAGCGATCGTCCGGCTTTTTTTGAGGGGCGAGACATAGAGAACGATTTTGATCGCGAGATCCGCACGACGACCTATGTCGAGAGAACGTTAAAGATAATGGAGGTAGCAGATGTTTACATCGTTTTTAATGGTGGCACCGGCACGATTTCCGA
>CAYPLU010000006.1:21427-25793 GCA_964411775.1 uncultured Gammaproteobacteria bacterium
TTGGGATGGCCTGGGGTTTGGCGCGGCTCCACTTTGGACACCACAAGCCGCTATTGTTGTTTGGTTCGTGGTGGCATGACATTATTGAAGTTATCGGAAGAAATATGCGACTGCGACCGGAAGAACTGAAGGTTTATCATATTGTGACGACACCGGAAGAAGCACTCTTAAAACTAAGAGCTATCAGTGTTAGTTCGGAACATGATTATTTAAAAACGACTTGATGGAGAATATCGCAAAGTATCTTGATCTTGCTAATCATCGGGCTGATGCGACCGAGGCTCAGGTTCGTGACCTGTGCAAAAAAGTGATCGAAATGGAATTTAACAGTGCCTTTGTGAACCCGCGCTACCTTGAGTTTATTCGCGAGAATTTTGGTGGGAGGCTGAAAGTGGGAACAGTGGTTTCCTTTCCGTTGGGACAAGAGATTCTTAACATCAAGCTGGCAATGGCACGAGCAGCTCTCACTTCTGGGGCAGACGAGTTGGATGTGAGCCTTAATGTAGGTTACATCAAGGAGGGAAATTGGGATAAGTCGTTTGAGGAGATGAAAGAAATTGTTATGGCCGTTCGGGAAATTTCAGTTGGAAAGATCGTGAAGTTTATTCCAGAAAATGGGTATTTGACGGAAGATGAAATTAAAAAAGTGGCAGAGTTGATTTTGAAATCAGGAGCTGATTTCTACAAGACTTGCTCAGGAATGGGGCCCAGGGGGGCTGAAGTATCTGATGTCAAAATAGTTCGGTCCGTAGTTGGGGACAAACTGAAAATAAAAGTGGCTGGAGGTATAACAACACGAGAAGAGGCGGAGAAATTTATTGCGGCTGGGGCTGACAGAATTGGAACAAGTCACGCGGTGGAAATAGTTTCGGAATCAAGGTGAATAACATGAAATTTGTTTGCATAGGGGATGCTACCCAAGATCAATTTTTCTTCATTTCTGAGGCTGAACTTAGCTGTGATATTGATCGGGAAAACTGCATTTTGGGATTAGCCTATGGAGATAAAATTCCGGTGGAGAAGATTGGTGCTAGTGTTGGGGGAAACGCAGCCAATGTGGCAGTTGGACTGGCACAACTTGGAATTTCAACCAGTTTAATCACGGCCTTTGGGGATGATGAACGAGGAGCGTGGATTAAGAGACAGCTTTTGGAAAAGGGGGTTGATCTGCAATTTTCTAAAACCGTTTCCGGGCGGGAGTCAAACATTTCGACTATTATTGTTTATAAAGGGGAGAGGACAATTTTGTCTTATCACGGTCAGGGTGGGGACGTCACGAAATTACCAGGTCAGTCGGAATGGGTCTATTTGACAAGTTCTTCTGGAAAAGATTCAACAAACATGTTCAAGGAAATTCTTGAGTATAAAAGCGGTCATTCTTTAAAGCTAGTGTTTAATCCCAATAAGCAGGACTTGATTCATAGAAAAGCTCAAATTGAACAAATACTCCGGTACTGTGACGTGGTTTTTTTGAATGTTGAAGAGGGACAGATATTAGTAGGAACTGGTAAGCACTTAGCTGATAGGCGGGCAGAGGTGAAAAATTTGCTGCAGCGAATCGCTGACTACGGACCTAAGGTGGTGGTTTTGACGGATGGTCTTGGTGGGGCGTATGCCAGAAATGATGACCAGGATTGGTTTTGCTCAGTCTCGAGATTTGAAAGAGTTGAGGCAACTGGAGCCGGAGACGCGTTTACAAGTGGATTTTTAGGCAGTTGGATCGAGGAAGAAAAAATCCAAAAGGCTTTATCCTGGGGGATGGTTAATTCGGGATCAGCAGTGACAAAAATTGGTGGCCAAGATGGACTTCTTTCAAAAGAAAAAATTCAAGAATTTATGGGGTCCCACAACGAAATAGTGGTTGAAAAAATATGACAAACAATAGGGCGAAATACTGGTTTGATCGGGCAGGTAAAGAAAAGTTTGCCATTGGGGCATTCAATGTCGGGTCACTTGAAACTTTAAAGGCGGTTGCGGGAGCGGCAAGGAAACTATTAGCGCCGGTGATGGTTGAGGCGTCGCATGGTGAAGCGGAGTATTTTGGTATCCGGGAATTGGTGGGGGTAGTTCGAGTTTTGGAACAGTCAAACAATGTGACAATTCTTTTGAATCTGGATCATGCAGCTAGTTTTGATGATTGCCAAAAAGCGATTGAAGCGGGGTTTGATTATGTTCACTTTGACGGAGCGAAATTGCCATTGGAGGAAAACATCAAGATTTGTAAAGAAGTGGTAGCACTGGCCCACTCCAAAGACATATTAGTAGAGGGGGAAATGGACTTAATTTCTGGAAGTAGTGCTGATCATCGAAATAATATTGACGGATATCGAGCTCAGATGAGCGATTTTTCAAAGCACTCTGACCCGGTGAAGGCAGGGGAGTTTGTAAAGCAAACAGGAGTAGATACGTTCGCCTCATTTGTTGGAAATGTGCACGGCTTGTATCCAGGACCAAAAAGAATCGATGTGGAGCTTTTGAAGAAGATTAAACAGGTAATTCCGAATACTTTTTTGTCTCTTCATGGCGGGTCGGGTATCCCTGGGGAAGATATTCAGACGGCGATTAAGCTTGGAGTGGTCAAAATAAATATCAACTCGGAACTGCGGGTGGCGTTTCGTGACAAACTTCGGGAAGTGTTGCAGCGGAAAGAGGATAGTGAGGTGGCAATTTACAAAATTATGCCGGAAGCAATTTTAGCAATGCAGGAAATTGTAGAGACAAAAATTGCATTATTTGGCAGCAATAACAAACTATGAAAGTTGTGGTGACCAGAAAAATCCCCGGGCCGGCGATCGATTTATTACAACAGCAGGGGTTTGAGGTTGTGGTGAACCAGGAGGAGCGGGTTTTGGGACCGGATGAATTAAAAAGTTTTGTAGCTGGGGCAGATGCGGTTTTGTCCCTTCTTACGGACAAGGTAACAGGAGAAGTTATGGATGTGGCCGGTAAGCAACTGAAAATTGTGGCCAACTATGCTGTCGGTTATGACAACATTGATTTATCGGCAGCTACGGAACGGGGAGTGGTGGTGACAAATACACCGGGCGGGTTTGAGTGCTCAGTCGCAGAACACGCAATGGCGCTACTCTTAGCAGTGGCCAGAAAAATAGTTCAGGCCGATATTTATGTTCGGGCGGGAAAATATGTGCAGTGGGAACCGGAAATTTTTATGGGGATGGAACTGTCAGGGAAAACGATTGGAGTTGTTGGTATGGGGAGAATTGGGGCAACGGTAGCTAAAATTGCTAAATTTGGTTTGGGAATGAGGGTGGTTTATCACTCTCATAAAAAAAACGACGAACTCGATCCAAGACTGGAAGCAGAGTTTCTAGACAACATGGATGATCTTTTGAAGATTGCTGATGTTGTTACTCTCCATGTTCCTCTTACTCCAGAAACGAAGCACTTAATTTCCCGGAAAGAGCTTTCTGAAATGAAAAAAAGCGCGCTTTTAATAAACACCGCGCGGGGAGCGGTGGTTGATGAAATGGCCCTGGTTGAAGCATTGCAACAAAATTGGATTGCGGGAGCGGGACTTGATGTGTTTGAAGATGAGACACCGGTGGTTTCGGAGACGGAAAAAATTCTTCACTCATTGCCAAATGTGGTATTAACACCGCACATTGCGTCGGCAACAATGGAAGCACGGTCAGAAATGTCACGTATGGCAGCGGAAAACATTATCGCGACCTTGTCCGGGAACGTGCCGGAGAATCTAGTTACGTAAGGACATGGCAAGTTGTTTTATTCTGAGTCTCGGTGATATCCAGTAACAAAGGTAATGCCGGTTCCTCTTAAGTCAGCAACATGAATTCTAGTGTGTGTGGGATAAGACTGTTGGTGTTCTCTCTGCCTATTCTCTCTTTCTGCTTTAAGAAAGTCAACACGATTGATAGACTGGGAAGGTGATCAAATTACCCGCATTAGCTGATTTTGATTTTGAGGACAAAAGGATATTTCTCCGGGGAGATGTTGATGTGCCAATTGAAGATGGGGTGATTAAGGACGTTACTCGACTTAACGACATTTTGTCGACGATCGAATTTTTGCTGTCGAAAAATGGTCGGGTTATTTTGGGAGGACACTTGGGAAGACCGGAAGGAAAGGAAATTCCAGAACTCAGTTGTCGACCGATTGCCGATTGGTACCTAAATAAAGTCAACGAAGTCAGTAAAAATAATGAAGTCAATAAAATTAGCGATGTAAATTTTGAATTTATTAAGGGGTTTAAAGTCTCTGACAACCTTACTGTTCTTGAAAATCTGCGGTTTGATCCGCGGGAAGAGGCAAATGACGACGGGTTTGCTAAGGAGTTGGCCGGTTTGGCTGATGTTTACGTGAATGAATCGTTTGCTGATTCAGAAAG
>CAYPLU010000006.1:25803-33259 GCA_964411775.1 uncultured Gammaproteobacteria bacterium
GGTTTCAAAATGAGGTAGAAGAGCTTTCTCAATTTTTGGTAAATTCGGCAAGACCCCTGGGAGTGGTGATTGGCGGATCAAAACGTGAGACAAAAGTTTCACTCATTTCAAAAATGGCCCAACTGGCCGATACGGTTATTGTTGGCGGGAAGTTGTTGGCAGAAATCGCGGTTGGCAGTCCAATTCTTGGTATGGAGAAAGTGAAACTGTTACGACTTACTCCCGATGGGAAAGACGTGACTTTAGAATCGCTTTCTAAAGTAGAAACGCTTTTATCGGGAGCAAAAACGATTGTTTGGAATGGGCCAATGGGTTTAGTTGAAAACTACACTTATCAGGTTGGTACGAGGCGACTAGCAGAGTTTATTGGAAAGACAACGGCCAGGAAAATTGTCGGTGGTGGTGACACCGTCGGATTTTTGAAAAAACTAGGAATTGAAAGTCAGTACGGCTGGATTAGTAGTGGGGGAGGGAGCATGCTCAACTTTTTGGCGACTGGAAGTTTACCCGGAATTGACGCATTATTAGAGGAGATATGATTAGGGTAGCAATTAATGGTTATGGCAGAATTGGCCGGGTGGCTCACCGGGTTTTGTTGGCGCGATTTGCCGATAAATTGGAAATTGTGGCCGTTAATGGTAGCGACTCAACGGATATTTTGGGATGGGCACATCTTCTGAAATGGGACAGTGCTTATGGACTTTTAAGCGGCCACGAAATTTCGGGAGAGAAAATTGAGGTGGGCGACCAAATGACTCCTAAGACACTTGGGAATTTAGTCATTGATGGGAAAAAGATTCCTTATTACAACGAAAAAGATCCGGGGAAGCTGCCGTGGAAACAACTTGAGGTTGACGTGGTGATTGAGTCAACCGGACACTTAACAACGGAGGAAAAAATTCAGCCTCATCTTCTGGCTGGCGCTAGAAAAGTCGTTTTGTCGGCTCCGGCCAAGGACCATTCTATTAAGACATACGTTTTAGATGTGAACTTGAGTTCACAAATGACGACGATTTCTGGCCAGATGATAACGCCGGGTGAAAAAATAGTCTCCAACGCCTCCTGTACAACAAACTGCATCGCGCCAGTGGCTCAGATTATGGTGGAGAAGTTTGGGGTCAACAAGGCGATGATGACGACCATGCATGCGTACACGTCTGATCAGCGATTGGCAGATGGGGGGCATGAAGATTACCGGCGAGCTAGGGCAGCGGCGCAAAACATTATTCCGACGTCAACCGGGGCCACTACAGCCGCAGCGGAAGCAGTGCCAGAACTGGCGGGGTTGTTTACCGGTGTGGCTATTCGAGTTCCGGTATTAGTTGGGTCACTTTCGGACTTTACTTTCCATCTGAAAAGACAGACGACGGTTGAAGAAATTAATGACGTTTTTCGAGCGGCGGGAATGTCCGAACGGTATCGTGATATTTTGGAGGTGACAGAAGAGCCGTTGGTGTCGTCAGACATAGTTGGAAATCCCCATTCGGCGATTGTTGATTTGGGATTGACTCAGGTTGTTGGTGGCGACCTTGTGAAAGTTTTTGCTTGGTATGACAACGAGTGGGGCTATGCTAACCGGTTGGTTGAAGAGGTGTTGTTGGTAGGGAATGGGCAAAGATAAGGGGTCTTTTAAAGAAGCTATTTTGTTCGAGATTTTTTGGGAGCGGGTTTAATCTCTTCCTCGGTCTTTGCATTGTCCTTTTCTTCTTCGTCCTCGTCGGGGATCCACCAGAGGATCAAGAAAAGGATGATGCCAGCGAGAACTGAAGTCCCAAGGATAAACCAGTTGACCGGGATACTATCAAGGATCGGCATACAAGTTTTAGTCTAAGTCTAAGAATAAAAAATTTCAAGAGGTAGAGGAACGAGGATGGGGAGTTGATTTTTGGCGGTTTTTACCTCATTCTGTAACAGAACGATGAAGTTGCTTTTCATTCCATTAGTAGTCCTACTGTTTCTTTTTACTTTTCAGTCGAAGGTGATGGCCCTTCAGGGGGCGGTTTCTGTGTCATCTGGGGAGGCGAAATATGATCTTCCCTACCCGGGGGTATTGCCGGACAGTCCGTGGTATTTTTTCAAGGTTATTCGTGATAATGTGACACTCTTTTTAGTTCGGAAGCAACCGGAAAAGGCTTTTTATGAAGTATTTTTGGCGGATAAACGGATGGCGGCAGCGCAGGCGCTTTTTGCGAGAGGGAAATTTCCATTAGCGGCAGTAACAGCAATGAAGGCGGAAGAGTATCTTCGGTCGGTGGTGGAAGGTGGGCAGTTTCGCGGTAAGGACAAGGATAACTTAGCGGCCAAGATTGTTGTTTCGCAGATAAAGCATAGAGAAATTATTCGGGAAATTTTGCAAAAATATTCGTCACGAGAAACGACAAAGGCTTGGGATGACAATGAGTTCGTGCATAATCGGATAATGAATGTTTTGATTTCGATTAGGTAATTCCGACTGCTCCCCGAAATCCCCGCAAATTTTCTGCTTCAGGCTCGATAAAAAATATCGACTGGTAAAGATCTACTTAGATATATTGACACGGGATATGTAGCGTTTTAACTTGAATGTCGTCACTAAATGTAGCAGTCTTATGAAATGTCCATATTGTGGGTCAGGGGAGACAGAAGTAGTCGAGACTCGGGATGGAGAAGGAGCAACAAGACGCCGGCGGGAGTGTAAAAAATGCGAGAAAAGGTTTACGACATACGAGCGGGTCGAAAACATTGATTTGATTGTTATTAAAAAGGATGGTAGAAGGGAGCGGTTTGACCGGGAAAAGATACGGAAGGGGATTGCGAGGGCGCTTGAAAAAAGACCGGTGGCAACGGAGTTGGTGGATTTGGTGATTGATGAGATTGAGCAAGAGATGAGAAGTAAAGACAGTGTGGAAGTGGGAAGCAAGACTATCGGTAATGCAGTACTTAAGAAATTAAAAAGGATAGACAAAGTGGCTTATGTACGGTTTGCAAGTGTTTATTTAGATTTTGAAAATATGGATGATTTTGAAAAGTTAATTGAGAAGTTGGTTTAAAAGTGTATGGCACAAGCGAACCCAACGACTACTATTTCTGAACCGATTCCGGCAATTGTCCGGCGGGGACGCCCGATGAAAAAAACTAACGGAGTGATTTCGGGGGTACACACGAATGGACACTCTAATGACAGCGGGGGTGGTCAGATTTTTGAACTTCAGGTTCAAGAGTATATTGCACAAAATGGTTTGACCCTGCCAAAACAGATTGTTAAGCGGGATGGTCGGGTGGTTAATTTTGACATCACACGAATAGAAAATGCGATAAAAAAATGCTTTGGGAATTTGGGTACAGAACCGGATTTACCCTTTGAAGAATTGGCAAGACAGGTAGTCAACATTGTGGCGGCAAAATACCCACAACCGACAGTTGAGAATGTTCAGGATGTGGTGGAAATGGTTTTACAGGCGGCTGGGGAATTTGAAGCGGCTAAACATTATATTTTGTACCGAGCGGAACATGCGAAAATTCGCGAAGAAAAAGCGGTTCCTGAAGAAGTGAAACAGGCATTTGAAGCATCGGATGTCTATTTTCCGTCGCCAATGCAAGTGTTTCAGTTCTATGACAAGTATTCTCGTTTTAATTATGACTTGGGGAGACGTGAGACTTGGGTTGAGACAGTTGATCGATCGGTTAGTTTTTTGAAAGAATTGTCGGAATCCCGGTTGCCATCGGCAACCTATGAGAAGGTTCGCCGTTTTGTCTTAGAGATGAAATCAGCTCCATCAATGAGACTTTTGGCAATGGCAGGTCCGGCGGCAAGGAGACAAAATATTGCTGTCTATAACTGTTCCTACCTGCCGGTTGATCATATTGATTCTTTTGTGGAGGCACTTATTATTTCAATGGCGGGATGCGGGGTGGGATTTAGTGTTGAGGGACAATATGTGGAAAATCTTCCCCGAGTAAAACGGCAGACGGGACTTATGGCAGATACGATTATTGTTCAGGATAACACAGAGGGGTGGGCAGAAGCTCTTCGGCAAGCGATGCACGTTTGGTTTGACGGGGGGGATGTCAAACTCGACCTATCACTTTTGCGGCCAGCGGGGGCGCCGCTTATGACTAAAGGCGGGAGGGCGAGTGGGCCAGCGCCGTATCGACAGATGCTTGATTTCGTTCGGGGGCGAGTTTTATCCCGGCAAGGATCATTCTTGCGGGCAATTGACGCCCATGACATCATGTGCGCGGTTGGAAATGCGGCAGTTTCTGGGGGAGTACGCCGAACGGCGATGATCTCCCTGTTTGATTATGAAGACATGGAGATGCGACTTTCAAAACACGGGAACTTTGAGCAGGAAAACTCACAGCGGTGGAATGCTAATAATTCTGTTGTTTTACCTGACGGGGGTTTGACACAAGAAGAGTTCATGAAGTTGTTTATGGACATGTACGCCTCAGGAAGAGGAGAACCGGGGCTGTTTAATCGTCAGTCGGCTAGGAACATGAAGCCGTCGAGACGGGCAGACGCGATGTTTGGCACAAATCCTTGTGGCGAAATCATTCTGCGCCCACATGAGTTTTGCAATCTGTCAATTGCGATTGCCAGAAAGGAAGATACTTATGAAACCTTGAAAGAAAAGGTTGAAGTAGCAGCGATTATTGGCACGATTCAATCGATGGCAACCAATTTTCCGGGGCTGCGGCCGATGTGGAAGCAAAATTGTGAAGAAGAACGGCTTTTGGGGGTCGATATTAACGGACAACTGGATAGTCCGATTTGTCAGGATAGAGATGTTAAGGAACGGTTATTGCACGTGGCTCTTGAGTCAAATCGCGATACAGCTAAAAGTTTAGGGATTAATCCATCAGTCTCGGTTACTTGTGTCAAGCCATCGGGGAATTCTTCGCAGCTGTTTAATTGTAGTAGTGGGATTCATACTCGGTGGTCGGCTTATTACGTTAGGAATGCTCGGGTAGCAGCTCACTCACCGATTTACAAGGTTCTTAAGGATGCAGGAGTACCAATGGATCCGGAAAACGGGCAAACTGAGGAAACGGCTAACACTTGGGTAGTTCATTTCCCAATTAAATCACCCGATGGTGCAGTTACACGGAAAGACCGAACGGCTCTGCAGCAGTGCGAGTTTTGGCTGCAGAATAAACTGCACTGGACGGAACATAACCCGAGCGTGACAATCACCTATTACCCGCACGAGACGATCGATCTTATGAAATGGGTTTGGGAACACATTGATATGATTGGTGGAATGACTTTCTTGCCAGCCTTTGATGCTCAGTATGCCCAGATGCCCTACGTTGAGATTAGCAGAGAAGAGTATGAAGTGTTGGCGGCGAAGTTCCCAAAAATTGACTTCTCAAAGATTACTCGATATGAGTCAGAAGATTTGACCAAGGCGGCGCAGGAACTGGCGTGTGTTGGGGGGGCTTGTGATATTGGATTTGACGAAATGAAGGGACAGCCGCAAATAGTGTCAACGGCAGCGGAGTAATCATGAAAGCAAATTTGATCTGGCCACCGGTCATGAGGGGGAGATATCGTCACACAAAAAGTGGCCAGACTTATCAGGTTCTTGGAGGAGCAAAGCATAGTGAAACCTTAGAAGACCTAGTTGTTTATCAGGCAGAATATGAACCGTTCCGGATCTGGGTACGCCCTATACCAATGTTTTTTGACGAGATTGAGCTAGATGGTAAAAAAGTGCCGAGGTTTGAATTAGTAATCTAGGTCAGGTCTTCTTCGAGATAATTTCTGCGCCTTCTTTTTTGATCATTTTACAAAAAAGTTTGAGGGCCGGATCGTACGAGGCCCATTCAAAAAGATAAGAAATCGATTTTTTAAAATGATCTTGGGGCCAATCGTTTTTTGTTTTCCTCCAGTCAACTATTTGAATTGTCGCCTCTATTTTGTCTAAGGCATAAGCGAATTTCCCTTCTGGAGTGGCCTTGGTAGGATAAGCTTTGGTGTTTATGTACTCTTTAAAAAGTAATTGAAATTCCTTTGACTGTTTCGGCGGCAGCTTTTTAAAGATCATTTTAGAGGCGGCCATTTCCCGATCATATTTATTGGCAAAAGCTTGTTTACTAAAAGCGTGACCGCCGGCGCCGCCGTGTTCTTCCATAGGACTAAAATCGTTAGTTACGAGTTCAACAATGTCGTGGATTAGTATCATCTTGAGCGTCTTTTCGAGATTGAGGGCAGACTTTAAATGAGGAGAAATCAGAACGGCGAGCAAAGCCATGCGGTAGGAATGTTCGGCAACACTATCCCAACGCTCCCAGTGGGCGTTTTCCCAACCTGGCATGCCACGAAAGCGAAGGAGAGTTTTTAGCCCATGGAGGTCATGGGCGAAGGCCAAGATTAATTTTAATTGCTTATCCACGGACACACTTTATACGATAAAATTGGTTTGTACCAGTAAATCGATTCAGAATATTAAAGATTATTTTCAACTCTGATACTATTAATTTTGCATGGATAATCCAACAGACTTAAACGTGCCAGTTGTGCCAACGGCCGGGGATAATAGTGTTCCGACACAACTAGCGCCGCAAAGTTTTGTGCCAAGAAAAGAGGCTGGGACAGTTGGGCAGATAAAATCAATGGAACCGGTGGGGCAGCCGAATTGGCAAAATGCGAATGAAGTAGCTAGCGCAGAAGGGGATGATTATTGGAAGGAGTTTGCTAAAGAGATAATTGCCGAGAAAGAGGCGATTGACATAGGGGGAATGGAAAAAATTGAGAAGGGAGAGGCCGTTATTTCTCCTGAATTGGCTCGTGAAATGGGAGTCAAGCCAGTGGCAGTACCTGAACCAGTCACTGATAAAAGTGATTTTTCTGTTCGGGGGGTCAGCTTTTCTGATGACCAAATAAGTTCCGGGATGAAACAACCCACAGGAAGAGGTATAAGGTGGCTGGTGGAGTGGTTTGTTTTACAACTTCAACGGGCTCATTTCCACATTAAGAGAAGTTGGGGCGGCGTGGTTGAAAGAAGTCTGTAAATTTTTGCTATTATGAAGGCAAATGGAATTTTTGAACAGCGCTTCTGATATTCTTGTTAGCCTTCCTGAAATCATGGTCGGACTTCTGATCGGTGTTTGTGTCTTGGCGCTACTTCTTTTAGGCCTAGCGATTTTGGGATATGTCTTTATTCAGTTTTATAAATGGCGGAACCGAGAGGAGCACGCTCTTTCTTATATTCTTCTTCAGGTGGCAGTTCCCCGGGATAATGAGGTCAAGATTGACGCAATGGAACAGTTTTTTTCATCGTTATACACTATCTACCGCGGTAAATCGGGTTGGCTTGATTTTGATTTCCTGAAAATTCAGGATCATGTGTCGTTTGAAATTGTGGCTTTGCAAGGAGATATTCGGTTTTATGTTTCGGTCCCGGAAAAGCACAAGGAACTGATTGAAAAACAACTGCATGGAACTTATTCCGGGGCAGTTATAACGGTAGTTGAG
>CAYPLU010000007.1:0-2523 GCA_964411775.1 uncultured Gammaproteobacteria bacterium
AAATGAGATTGCCGCGTCGCTATCGCTCCTCGCAATGACACATCATGACGCCCTTACCGAAACGAAAATTATCAACCAGACGCCAAGGAGACCGCCGGTCTCACTTTAAACTTAGCCTTTTTGGACTGTTTACATGTAAAAACTGCGGCAAGCCGATGTTGCTTCATCGCGTGTGCCCAAATTGTGGCTTCTATAAAGGCAAACTTGTGAAATCAGCCAAAGTCAAAAAACCAGCCAAAGGCCACGATCATAAAAGCCATGCGGGCCACAACCACAGTTAACCGCTTTAAATGAAAACTCTACTTGACCCTCGTCACCAAAAACGAGAAAAAATTATCCAAGAGCTTTTTGCTTGGCAAGAGCAAAATCAGATAAAAACGGACAATATCGCCGAGAAAGTCGTTGATCGGATTGATTGGGACGAAAAAACCAAGCACATCATTACCTCCTCAGCAGAAATCGATGAGGTAATTATTTCCTGTGCCCCCGAGTGGGAAATCAATAAAATTAATCAAGTAGACTTGGCCATTCTTCGCCTGGCCATCTTCGAACTTATTTTTGAAGCCAATGAACCATCAAAAGCAATCATTGACGAGGCTGTTGAACTTGCCAAGCAATACGGCACCGAATCTAGCCCCCGTTTTGTAAACGGCGCCCTCGGAAAAGCTACCCTTCACCCGAAAAGAATTCTCAAGCTTATTTCAAATCACCTTGGAACCGATCATGAAAATTTACTCCCGGAGACGCTACTTTCAGAGCTAAACGCAACTGATTTAGAAGTGAGCGACCTGATGATTTTTCTCGAAAAAGAGTTACAGCTGACCCTCCCTCCCAAAACCAGCTTCACAACCGTTGGTGATATCATGAGTTTTGTTGAAGACTCTGTTGACTGAAAATTTATGACAAAGCTTCAAGACGTTCTCGGCATCGAATTCAAAAATCCAAAACTTCTCCACCAAGCCATGATTCACCGGTCTTACCTTAATGAACATAAGGCCGAGGGACAATCAAATGAAAGACTCGAGTTTTTAGGCGACAGTGTCCTTTCGCTTATTGTCTCAACTCGTCTATATTAATGATTCCAATCCTACCCGTAAAGGAATCTAACCCAACCTCTCGCTGCTCTAATTAGGGCCAAAACTTTGGCTGTTATGGCTGAAAAAATTGATCTTGGACACTTTCTTCTCATGAGTCGTGGGGAAGAAAACTCCGGTGGTCGAACTAACAAATCGCTCTTGGCTGACACTCTTGAAGCGGTTATTGGCGCCATTTATCTTGATCAAGGCCTCGAATCAGTTGAAAAATTTCTCGAAAGACAACTTTTTCCTTTGATAGAAAAGGTCGAAAAAGACGAGGCTCTTATTGACTACAAAAGCGCCCTCCAAGAAACCACCCAGGAAAAAATAAAGGCCTCCCCAACTTACAGGGTTGTTTCCGAAGAGGGTCCCGATCACAACAAAATCTTCACCGTAATGGTCTTTGCTAACGAAAGCGAGCTCGGAATCGGGCAGGGGAGAAGCAAACAAGAAGCCGAACAAGACGCCGCCAAGCACGCCCTTGAGAAAAACCCCCGCGTAAAGTAAAATAGCCGCTATGGCAGTCAAACTACGACTAGCAAGATTTGGCACTACTGGTAAACCTCAATACCGGCTGGTTGCTATTGATGAACACAAAAAAAGAAATGGTCGGGCCATTGAAATCCTGGGTACCTACAACCCTCACGATGCCAAAAACCACTTAAATTACAAAAAAGATCGGGTTGACTATTGGCTCTCTGTCGGAGCTACTCCTAGTGACACAGTAAGACAGCTTCTTCAAAAATAATCATGAAAGATTTCGTCACCTTCATTGTCAAGCAAATCGTTGACCACCCAGAAGCAGTTGAGGTTTCCCAAAACTCAGACCAGCCGGGGTTAGTTGATCTTCAAATTAGAGTTGACCCGGAAGATATGGGCAAAGTAATTGGCAAAGAAGGCAAAATAATCAAATCGCTTCGGGATCTCGTTCGGGTAATCGCTACCAAACAGCAGGTCCGCTTCAACCTCTCCATTCAGGAATAATTTCTTTACTGCCTATTTTGATCCGGCAAAACAAACAGATCTTCTTCTGGTAAATTTTGGACCAAATTTGCCTCCTCATCGGAAATTGGTTTAAGATCTTTAAAGGAGAATTTACTTATGTCCCGCGGTTGATAATAAATGGCGATAAGAATGGTTGCCTTTATTTGACTTATCTGGTCAGCAGTATAACTGACTGCTTTGACGCCAATCAATTGACTGGCCAAAGACAGTTTTTCCAAAAAAGTGATTAGCGAGTCAGGCGTTGCCATAACTGTTAACGACGCCGGAACCACCCGGATATTTAGCCCCGGGTCAACCACAATGTCTTGCCCCGATAGCTTGTTCTCGCTCCCGGAACTGCTTGCCGCAACAACCCCTGGTGAAAATTCAAGACCGGTCACCACTACCCCGGACGAAGAGGCCAAGGCGCGGCGAAGGGCCCTGCAGCGGCCGGGCCGCCGGG
>CAYPLU010000007.1:2533-4812 GCA_964411775.1 uncultured Gammaproteobacteria bacterium
GACGAAGAGGCCAAGGCGCTCATCCCGGAAATAACTCCTGATGTTTTTTTCTCGTCAGGCAAAGCCATTACCACTTTGGTTAAATACCCATCAATCTGCGATCCATCCAAAGAGGCTAGCATTTGTAAAGATCGTCCATATGAGGACACTTCCTCACTTTTTTCCGAAACCTTTACTATTTTTTCTCGCAATTTCGCATAATATCCTGGAATGGCAAAAATTCCCAAAAACGTCTCTGTCAAAACAACCACACCCACTGTCACATAAAAATAAATCATTCCCATATTTCCAAAACCAGCTATTTTTTTAAAAATATCCATTAATTTTCCTGGATAATATATGTTGCGCTCATCAAAAATCCAAACTGACCGCCCTCTTGCTGCTGCAAACCTTGCATCACTGCGTTTCTAAGAAAATCTGTTTGCGGATCCTTTTGGGTAAATTTATTCAAAAATATTTCCAGGTCCGGCTTTGATTTTGCCTGGCCAGTCATACTAATACCATGTGTCGAAGAAAGGTCAAGTTGGTTGACACTTACCAAGCCAGAGGTTAGCTGCAGGATACTAGCCAGGGGCTTTGAAAATTGTTCCTGGTTAGCCCGAATAAATTTAATACCCGCTAGTTTAAATTCAATCGAGCTGACATTCCATCCAAGTTGGGATAATTCCGAAAGTTGGCTCTGATATCGCTCTTTCTCTTGATTCAATGCCAAAAGTCGGGAATCAAAAAAAAGATTCCCGCCAATAATTATCCCGAAAACAACGGCAAAAACCGCCGACAGACAAAGAACAAACGTCAGAATCTTTCTTCGCACCTCACGTTCCTTCTGCGAAAAAACATGTTTCGGAGGCAGGAGATTAACATTAATCATGTGAGCTTCAAAGCTAGTCCCACCGCCGTGGAATAAACCGTTCTTTCCTGACCAAAAGAGGCCTTTTGCTGCTCTGACAAGTTTACCAGCACAAACGGATCACCTAGTTGCGCCTCAACCGCCAAACTCTCCGCAAAATAGGTCACTAGCCCCGGAACTAAACCACCTCCGCCCGAAACAACAATTCGCCGAACCGGATCGTTGCCAAAATGAGTCGTCCGATAGGCCACAATGCGCCGCGCTTCTTCGACAAGAATATCAATTAAGGGCTTTACCGCCTTTTGTACCCGTCCCTCAAGTTTAGTTTCATCTAGTCCGTAGGCCTTTTTATATTCCTCTGCCTGATTAGCATCGAGCCCAAGCTCGGTTGAGATTGCCCGGGTAAGCGCTTTTCCGCCGGTGGCAATCGACTGAACCAAAGCAATATCGCTATTTGAAAGAAGCGCAAAAGTAGTTGCTTCTGACCCCATACAAAGAAGGAGGGTCGTCGGTGTGACACTGTCAGGCGAGATAAGTGATCTTGAAGCTGCAAAAATTTCCGTTTCCACTCCAATAACTTCAAAACCCGCCCTTCCCACCAGGCCAATTCTGGCATTAACAACACTAATTGGCGCCGCTACCAATAAAACCTGCATTTTGGCATCCGGTGTCCCGGTTTCCGGCGAAGAAATTACTTGATGTCTCTGGACAACCTCATCAACCGGCACCGGTAAAAACTGCTCCGCCTGCCATTTAATGGCCGCCGAAAGCTCCGGTTCCGCTAAAAACGGCATCTCTATTACTCTTGTATAAACCTGGGCCTCAGGCAAACTGATTACTACCTGTTTTGCCGTTACTTTTGTTTCATGCACTAGCAACTTGATCGCTTCAATTATGGCCAGATCATCCTTCTCAGTAACCCCAACCTTTTCCGGAATGCCCACCATCCCCCTCGCAAGAAGCTTGAATTTGCTCTGGGAATCTTCCTCCAATTGAATTAGCTTAATCGAGGTTGAGCCAATATCTAGACCGAAATGTTTCTGAAATTTCATGGTACTCAAATTTTCTACTGAGTAATTCCCCCTGCCGAAAAAAGTGCGCTGTCAAAAACCGACGGCAAACCATTAGAAGACTTCTTCGACGAAAGTCGCTTTACCGTCCCTCCAGTTGTTGTTGCTACGACCTCAACTGTGTAATAATGGGCGTTCAAATTAACCAAATTCGGCGGGTCTGCCCCATCAAGCCCGCAGATATAAATATTTGCCGACCCAAACAAGGGTTTCACCCTCAAAAGCTTTCCCCCTGTTCCGCTTGAGATGTCAACATACTTGGTCGTTGTACCGCAAGTCGGGCCAGTTGCCGTACTTGTTGGCGTAAAATTATTAGCCGCACTGTTAAAAGCGTAACGGCTCACGGCAAAGCTGTTATC
>CAYPLU010000007.1:4822-32235 GCA_964411775.1 uncultured Gammaproteobacteria bacterium
TGCCTCAATGGCGGCTGTCGCGTTATCCCAGGCAATTCGATACTTTTTGACTCTTGCGGTATCAATTTTTGACACATCTACTTCCATAACGTCATCTTGGCTGATATTGTCGGTGAAATTCGCCTGGGCCTGAGTGCAAATCCGGTACTTTATCCCGTTAGTTGGACTAAAGCCCCCAAGATTAATGATGCTTGTGACGTCGACATAGCTTCCGCAACTTGCCGCCGGGGCCAGATTTGGATTGGCGTTAAACTGTGAAAGGCCGTACTGAAGACCCGCTTCCGCTCCGGCAAGAGCTTTTGTCCCAGATTCAACAAAGGTTGCTTGTTTCAAATCCGATAATGATCGAGACGCCGCTGACATACCAATTGTCAAACCAAGTAGACCCAAAAGAAGAACAAAAATCGTGATTTGCCCCCGTCTAAAAATCGGCTGACCGGTCATACAAAAAGAGTATCACAAAAGGTTCGTTTTCGTCCAACCCCATCACGGTCGTTGACGAGGGACTACGGTTTGCGTAACCTGGGTACGGGCGCAGTAATCAGATTTTGCAACACTGCTTACTTGTTGAACGTAAACATTAACCGTTGGTGTCGTTCCCGAAAAACTTACTTGTAACCCCGAGTTGCAAGAAGCAATCCCTGTCGAGCAACCGCCTCCTGCAATTGGACAACTAAGAATAACCGCTTTGTCAGGGTTAATCCTGACTGCTGTGGCTCCGTTGACACTCTTTGTCATATTTCCTTGAGCATCAACCGTGTAAACTACCCGCCGAGTCCACCCCGAGTCAGAACAGCTAAGTGATGGGCCATTCATATCTGAAAGATAAAGACTGTATGGCAGGGTAACTCCACCTGCCGGAATGGTTTTTATGCAAAATTTACTTCTGTTAATGTCATCCTTAATGATATTTTGAATTTCTGAAGTAATATCGCTCATTAATGTTGACCCCGTTTCCCGGACTTCATTTTCTATTGCTACCTTATTACTGTCGCGAACAGCCTGAATGAAAAAATTTGTCCCCGCATAAGCCAAAATTGTAAACAGGGCCAGAGAGATAGCAACTTCAACCAAAGTAAA
Organism: uncultured Gammaproteobacteria bacterium; assembly: GCA_964411775.1. Classification (GTDB taxonomy): domain Bacteria; phylum Patescibacteriota; class Microgenomatia; order JAMCZE01; family JAMCZE01; genus CAYPLU01. The sequence continues at coordinate 5,903 of CAYPLU010000007.1, forward strand.
TCCCTTTTTCATATCAATAGTTATAAAAGGCAGCTTCAACTTTAACCATCTTAGCAATGCCCTTTTCAAGCCAAAAAACATAAGTCACTACCGTTACTTTTGGAGAAACAGTCAAAACAGAAATTTGTCGGTAAAAACCGCCCGCTAGGGACTCGTAGTAAAGGGTTGGATTAACGGAGTCAAAAACAAATTTGCAGGTCGCTACCGCCGCGTCAACCAGAGAAACACTTTTGTAACAAGTTGGATGAATACTTGCGTCTCTGCCGGAAAGAGATAACCAAAGATTTGTTTGGTAATAATCCCTGACCGCCTCAACCCCCTGATTTGCATACGAAGTCGCCCGGGATTTTTGTTCCGCTGATTTTGTAACCGAAACAACTTGTGCCAAAATGTAAACTACCGCCCCGCCCATAATAGCCACCAGCATAAACGCAACCAGTGTTTCAATTAGACTAAATCCAAAGGTTTTTCTAATTAGTCGATTCATATATTCGATTAACATTCATCCCTGACCCATCAATTCTGACATAACGATTAGTTGATCCAGTAAAACCAATCTTAATAAACGTGTAAGTGGTTCCATCATATGGAGCCAGTGGGGTCCCGGCACAGGCAAAATAAACACTGGCTGCTCCACACGCCGTCGCATGACTGGTATAGGCCGGGTGCGAAAAATAAATCGTGGCCGGCGTTTGGCTAATCGACAATTTCACCCCGGAAGTCAAAAAAACGTTTGTTCCGTCCACCGTGTAGTAATTATTACCATTGACAAAAACAGCCGTTTTAACCGAACTTCCGCCGACACCACTATCCACTTTAGTTTGCAGCCATCCAAGATTAACAACTATTTCCCTTTGGGAAGAAATAATTCGCTGGTCTTTATTCTGATTAGTAAACCCATAAACCGTCAGTAACCCCATAAAGGCAACTATTGCCAAAACAATGACTAATTCGACTAGGGTATAGCCTTTTGTTAAAGTCCCAAATACTGAATAATTTTTGTTGACCATAGGGCAGCGACTAAAGCACCGATAATTAAAAACGGTCCCAAAGCTATTGTGGCAGAAAAATTTACCCTCTTCAAGACAATTAGAATTACCGCCAAAGCTCCTCCCAAAACAAAGGCAATCCAAAATCCAACTGCCGCAGCCGGCCACCCTAATACCAAGCCAATCAAAAACGCCAGCTTAACATCGCCTAAGCCCATTCCCCTAAATTTCGTTGCCAGAACAACCACAAAAAACGCCAGTGCTGAGCCAGCCCCAACCACTAAGTTTTGTTTGAAAATTGCGGCGGCGGCTATACCAATAATGACTGCTTCATCCGGAATAAGTCCATAAATCAAATCGGAGAAAAAAATGACAATAAAAACCCACGCAATGATTAAGATGCTTAAGATACTTAAGATTCCTAAGTTACTTAAGTTACCAGCAATAACACAAGCTGTAACCACCGCCGTCACTAATTCCACTACCGGGTATTGCCAGCTAATTGGCTTTTTACAGTGGCGACATTTTGCCCGGAGAAATATAAACGAGAGAAGGGGAATATTGTCAAACCAGGCAATCTGTTTTTTGCATTTTGGACAAATACTTCTGCCTTGCCAAAATTTCGGTACCTTTTTGTCTTCGGTGTTCAGCCGAAAGATTAGAACATTGAGGAAGCTCCCCAACACGAGTCCCAAAATAAATAACCAAATCACAAAAAAAGCTCCCATCTCTTAATCTTAACAAAACCAAAAACCACCCCCAGTAGGGGTGGTTTTTCCACGTCTTTTAATCAACAAATTATGGCGCTACACAAACAGCGTTGTCCACAATCGAGCCCGACAAATCACTTGAAGTCACTTTGACCATACATGGTGCCGTAGTACAGCTACCAGCCAGAGTCTGATCCTCAAGTTGCGCACAAAGGCTGAATGTCGTTCCATTATAAGTTCCTGCAGCATCGTGTGACACGTACTGATACGTCACGTTATTTCCCGTCATTGAACCAGCCGCCGGAGCCTTTGGAACACTGCCGCCGTATTTAGCCAGACCAGCTGTCAACGTTGGCGTTGTCGCCACAGTATCAGCCGTTCCTGCTCCACCAACTGGAGAAACAGGGTAGGCGGAGTTGTCCGCGTAATAAGCTTGCAAGGCGGTTCCCAAAGAACTCAAATCCGACTTTCTTTTGGCATCACGAGCCCCCTTCTGGAAACTGGTGTAAGCAAAGAAAGAAACGGTTGCCAAAATTGCCATAATGGCAATAACAATCATCAATTCAACCAAAGAAAAACCCTTTTTAAAACTTTTTCGTTTAATCACAATCTTTCACCTCCCTTAAATAGTCTCATCGTTTTATTTTTCTATTGTGGACTGAAAAAGTAAGCTGGCCGTCCACCTGCCTCTGGTGTCAACGTCAGGGCATAAGACGTGCATGTCTTAAGCGCTGTCGTACAAGCCGATGGTGAAGCAATATAATCATATTTAATTCCGCCGCAATAATAGACCGGGCCAGCTATTCCAGGACGACCACTTTTAGTAGTAGCGTCATTAATAATTGCAGAACCACCCTGACAGGGATCTATCGGAGCAACAGTAATATAACCAGTCAAGTCCGTAGAAACGAGCGTGGTCCAGTTTGTCCACCCGGGATAGTACTGGTTATCTGAATAATACCTTTCCAGGGCCGATCTGACAGAATTCATCGTCGCTTGTCGATTGGCATCTCGTGCTGATGCTTGGGCCTTAGAAAAACCAAACAAGGCAATTGTCGAAAGAATAGCAATAATTGAGATGACAACAACCAGCTCAATGAGGGTAAATCCCCGTCGAAGATGGAACAGGGGATTAGTCTCTGAAAAAAGGGCAGTTTTTTTCATTACACTATTACTTTGACCAATTTTTACTCTATTGTCAACAGTCACCGCTATCATTTGATTACATTGACCAAATTAAACATTGGCAAAAGAATTGCAATCGCCAAACCCCCAACCATTAGGCCCATTAGCATAAGAAGTAGTGGCTCTAAAGCAGTGGTCAGAGTCTTCACCCGGCGCTCAGCCGAATCCTGATAAAACTTAGCCACCCGCAAGAAACTCTGGTCAAGCGTTCCCGTTTCTTCGCCAATTGCCACCAGCTGCACCATCATTTGCGGAAATGTCCCGTCACGCCGAAGCGCCAAGGAAAGCGGCAGCCCCTTTTCAACTGCCCGCGAGGCCGCCAAAAGACCCGCTCGAATGTAATTATTATCCATAATTTGTGACACAATTTTGATTGCGTCAAGAATTGCCACTCCAGAAGCAATAAGTGTTCCTAATGTTTTGCAAAGGATTGTGTAAGAAACCTCTTCGTTAAGTTTGCCAAACACTGGCATCCGCAAAAAAAGATTATTCGTAGCGTATTCTCCGACTGGATTTTTCCGAATGGCCCTGATAGAAAAAACCACCAGAAAAATCGCCACTACCCAAAACCACCAAAACTTAGTGATCGCGTCAGAGATCCCAATCATCACAAGTGTCGGCAGAGGTAAATTTGACCCATATTCCTGATAAACCGCTGCGATCTTAGGAATGATTGTTGTCAGCATAAAAATCGCAATCCCAAGCGTCGCTGTTATTACGATAGCCGGATAAACCATTGCCCCTCGAATTTTGGCCTTAAAATCCAGCTGTTCTTCAAGCGTCTCAGCCAGTCGTAGCAAGGTTTCATCGACTTTTCCGGAAGCTTCGCCAGCCTTCATAAGATTAATGTAAAGATTATTAAAAACCGCCGGGAATCGGGACATGGCTTCTGACAGGGAAGTACCCGATTGAACGTCTCGCAAAAGGCTCTGGATAATTTCCCGAAAATATGTGTTCTTAAATTGCATTACCAAATCAGTCAAAGAATCGGTCAACGGCAAACCGGTAGAAAGCATTGTCGCCATGAGCCTTGTAAAAACAGCCACATCTTGTTCCGAAACCCCATTGAGTTTTTTAAATATGGAGCCTAAACCGACCTGTCGTTTTTCAATAATCGAAATCACAAACAAACCCCGAGACTGAAGGGCCTTTGCCGCCGCTGATTCTGACAGACTCTCGATCGTTCCGGAAATTGGGTTTCCTGACTTCTCCTTAGCTTTGTACGTAAACTGTTTCATCTAGCCCATGTTTTTAGACAATTGCCGGCCAACATCTTCAATGCTTGCCGCATATTCCATGGCCACTTCCCGTGAGATTCTGCCTGTTTTGGCAAGATTAGCCAGTGACATATCCATCGTCATCATCCCCAGTTCCACTGAAGTTTGGATAATGTTCATTACCAAGTGGGTTTTCCCTTCACGGATTGTGGACCGAACCGCGGGTGTAGCCACCAAAACCTCGGTTGCCACCACCCGGCCGCCAGAAACTGCCGGAACCAGTCTTTGGGAAATAATTGCTTCCAGCGAATTGGAAAGCATCATTTTCACTTGTGCCTGCTGATTTTCCGGAAAGACGTCAACAATTCTGTCAATTGACTCCGCCGCCGAATTAGTATGCAAAGTTGCAAAAACCAAGTGTCCGGTTTCTGCTATCGTAATGGCCGCCGCAATCGTCTCGTAATCACGCATTTCACCGACCAAAACAACATTTGGGTCTTCCCGAAGAGCACTTCGCAGGGCGTTTGGCCAAGAATGGGTATCTAAGCCTAATTCTCTTTGGGAGACGATGGCCTTCCCTTCCTTTGAGTAAAGGTATTCAATTGGATCCTCAATCGTCAGAATGTGGCCGCCAACTTGTTTATTAATCTCATCAACAATGGCCGCAATTGTTGTTGATTTCCCATGCCCCGTTGGCCCCGTCACCAAAATAAAGCCCTGCTTCAGATTTACAAAACTTCGGCAAATTGGCGGTAGTCCGAGTTCGTCAATAGTCCGAATACGAAGAGGAATAAGCCGAAACGCCACCGCCATTCCTCCTTTTTGAAAATAAGCATTAATGCGAAGTCTACCTGGACCAAATGAATAACTAAAATCTAGTTCTTTATTGGCAAAAAACATCTTTGCCTGCTCGTCCGTCAATAGCGGCAATAAAAGAGCTGACACCTGTTCAGCTGACAAAACCGTTGCTCCGTCAATCTCGGTCAGATTACCATCAATCCGCAGCGTTGGCTTATATCCCACAATCAGATGCAAATCTGAGGCTTTCTTGTCAATTGCCGTTTGTAAAAGATCTTGAATCGTCATAAAAATTAACTTAACTTACCTCATGAATCATCAATCATGAGTCATGAATCTTTAATCCTGGGCTACGCGCAAAACTTCTTCAATCGTTGTCACTCCCTCAATTGCCTTAAGATAACCGTCTTGCTTCATGGTAATCATACCTTCTTCAACCGCTTTTCTCTCCACCTCGTTTGCATCAGTATGCGAAAGAATCAATTTCGAAATCCCATCGGTCACTGGCAGCACCTCAAAAATACCAATCCGTCCCAAAAATCCGGTGCCTTCACACTCGGCGCACCCCTTACCGCGAAACAGCTGCAATTTCCCCGGTTCCGCCTTATCCTGGAGCAAAAGTCTGCCAAGAACATTTCTTATGTCAGCCACTAATATTTCTGGCGGGAGAAAGCTCTCCCGGCAAGACGGACAAATCTTTCGCAAAATCCGCTGTCCTAAAACGGCATTAAGTGATGACGCCAAGAGAAACGGCTCCGCCCCCAGATCCAAAAATCGTGGGATAGCTCCTGCCGCGTTACTGGTGTGCAGGGTAGAAAAAACCAAATGTCCCGTCAAAGCAGCTTGGATAGCCAAATCAGTCGTTTCCTGATCTCGAATTTCTCCAACCAAAATAACGTTTGGGTCCTGCCGCAAAAATGACCGTAACCCGGTAGCAAAAGTAAGACCCGCCAGGGGATTAACCTGGACCTGATTTACGCCGGCAATGTAATACTCAACCGGATCTTCCAAAGTCACGATATTAACTTTGGTGGAATTGACTTTAGTCAGAACCGAATAAAGAGTAGTTGTTTTCCCTGACCCTGTCGGTCCGCAAACAACGATGACCCCATGAGGTCTCAAAATGGCAATTTCTAGATTTTTAAGGGCTGATCCCCGCAACCCAAGCTCCGAAAAGCTAGGGACGCCACCTGATTTTCGAAGAAGTCGCAAAACGACCTTTTCACCATGAATTGTCGGCAGGGTTGACACCCGGACGTCAATTTCTGCTGAACCAGTCTTAAAGGTAAATCGTCCGTCTTGAGGAATCCGCCGCTCGTCAATTTTTAGGTCTGACAAAATCTTCACCCGGGAGATAATTGCATCATGAATCTCTGACGGCAAAACCGATTCATCATGCAAAACACCATCCACCCGAAACCGAACCCGGGTATTTTCCTCAAGCGGCTCAATATGAATGTCACTTGCCCGTGAGTTAATCGCGTATTCCAGTATCCGCTCCACAATTTTGGCAACCGGCGTATCCCGAATCACTTCCGAACCAAGCCCCCCCACGTTTGTCCCGCCAACGATCTCAGTCTCAGATGGCGACTCCTTAAGTGCTTGACTAACTACCGCCCCCAAGTCTTTTGAATAATATCGGTCTATCGAATCCTTTATTGCCGTGGCCGTGGCATAGAATGGTTTTATTTTTTTTTGGGTTCTTTTCTCCAAAAAGTTAATTGAAGCTAGGTCAAGTGGGTCCGCCATCGCTACTGACAAAACGCCACTTTCTTTGTCAAGTTCAAAAGGAAGTGCTACATAGCGCCTTGCTAACATCTCTGGAAATAACCCCAAAATTTCCGGTGAAATCAATTTTCCCGAGAGGACCACTTCAGAAAAACCTGAAGCTTTAGCATGAGCCAAAACAATCTGATCACGAGAGGCAAACCCCCGCTCTTCTAAAATAGCGTCGATTGATTTCCCGCTTGTCCCGCTTTCAAGACGCGCCAAATCCGCCTGTTCCTTGGTAATTATTTTTTCATCGAGAAGAATTTGCTCAATTTTAGCTCCTGATGAAAGATCCGTCTGATTGTTTGGGGCAGTAGCATCCATGACTACTAACACTGTACAATGCAGGCAAAATCTATGTCAATGTTAAGTAGTGGCAGTGTCATCATTTCCGGGGGAAGTCTCGTTAAAAGAGAAAGCGCACTTTTGCAAATCATTGATGCCCCAAAAATCTTTGACGAAATCGAAAAACTCATCCAAAACGGCCAAATAGAGGCCCTAACCCAGGATACTCTTCCCAAAAATAATCCGGATATCGTTGTAATTTCTAGTAAAGACCAAAAAATCGGGATTGATGATGTTCGGGAATTACTGTCTCGTCTGACGATAAAGCCTATCAACCGCCAGCAAAAAATTGGCATCGTTCTTGAAGCCGAAAAACTAACCCCGGAGGCCCAAAACGCTCTTTTAAAAACTCTTGAAGAACCTCCAGATTCCTGCCTTATTATTCTATCCATCCCCAATTTCAAAAATCTCCTGCCTACAATTCTTTCCCGGTGTCTGACAATCAACCTTGGAGACAATCACGAAACGGCTGCCAACCTGGATAATCCTCACCTGGCAAGTCTGTCTGTTGGTTCAAAATTTGCCCTAGCCCAAAAGGTTGGCTCTTCAAGGCAATTAGCCTTGGACTTTCTCGACAGCTTGTCTCAACAGCTTCACTTGGAAATTCTTGCCAATCAAAAGCTTTCGACTGGCCTATTTCAAAAACTTCAAGCTGCCAGAAGAATTATTTTGGCCAATGGCAACCCTCGCTTGACACTGGAAAACCTCTTTTTAGACTGGTAGAATTAAGGCAAACTTAAGTCCCTTAAGCCTCTTAAGTAACTTAAGTTTTTTTGCGTCTAAATGCCAAAATCTGATCAATACACCGCCGAAAATATCCAGGTCCTTGAAGGCCTAGAACCAGTCCGAAAACGCCCCGGAATGTACATTGGCTCAACCGACGAAAAGGGCCTCCACCAACTGTTTAAAGAAATTGTTGACAATAGTGTCGATGAAGCCTTGGTAGGCTACGGCAACAAAATTTACGTGACTATTAATAAGGACGGCTCTGTAACCGTCGAGGATGAAGGACGGGGGATTCCAACGGATATCAACCCCAAGCATAAAATTTCCGGCGTTGAGCTGGCCATGACCAGACTTCACGCGGGCGGAAAATTCGACGCTCAAGCCTACGCCAAGTCCGGCGGTCTGGATGGAGTAGGCGCCGCCGCTACAAACGCCCTCTCCACTTCAATGATTGTTGAGGTCAAACAAAAAGGGAAACTTTTCCGCCAAACCTATAAAAAAGGTGTCGCTGATGGACCTTTAAAAGAAGTTGGCAAAGCAACTACCACAGGCACCAAAACAACTTTCTACCCCGACCCCGAAATTTTTTCAACCATTGAATGGAACTACAAAATCATGCGCGACGAACTACGAAACTGGGCCTATTTAGTCCCAAAACTCTATTTCGCCCTCAAAGATGAACGAACCGGTGATCAGTTCAGCTTCTATTTTGAGGGGGGCATAAGATCTCTGGTTGCTCACATGAACAACCACACCCGTCCAATCTCAGGCATTTTTTATGTTTCCAAAGAAGTTGAAACCGGAGTTGCTCCCGTTGGCATTGAAGTCGCCTTGCAATATAACGATGAATTTGGCGAGAAACTCGCCTCATTTGTCAATATCATCGAAACTCCGGATGGAGGTTCTCATGTAGCCGGTTTTCGTTCCGCCCTGACAAGGGCCATTAACGAATATGGTAAAAAAATCGGTGCAATTAAAGAAGGTGCCGAAAGTTTCATCGGTGATGACTTAAAAGAGGGGTTGACCGCGGTTATTTACATCAAAATGGCCGCTGACAAGCTTCAATTCGAATCTCAAACCAAGACAAAACTCAATAACGCCGAGATTCAACCGGCCGTTGCTGGCGTTGTCAAAGAGGCCTTAGATATGTTCTTTGAAGAAAATCCCCGGGATGGCCGGGCCATTTTGGAAAAAGTCTTTTTAGCTGCCAAAGCTAGACTGGCTGCCCGGGCTGCCAAAGACGCCGTTATTCTCAAAGGTGCGCTTGAAGGTTCCGCTCTTCCCGGAAAATTGGCCGACTGCCAGTCCCGTGACCCATCTCTAAGTGAACTATTTATCGTCGAAGGCGATTCTGCCGGTGGCAGTGCCAAGCAGGGGAGAGACCGAAAGTTTCAGGCGATTTTACCGCTTTTCGGCAAACCCCTGAATACCGAAAGAGCCCGCATTGACCAAATTGTCGACAATGATAAATTTAAATCCCTCATCATCGCTATTGGGGCGGGGATTGCTGATCAATTCAACATTGAAAAGTTACGTTATCATCGGATTATCATCATGGCCGACGCCGACGTTGACGGTAGTCACATTGCCACCCTTTATCTGACTCTTTTCTATCGTCACCTGCCCAAACTTTTAGAACACGGACACATTTACGTAGCCATGCCGCCTCTTTATAAACTTGAGTGGGCCAAGGAAAAAAAATATGTTTATACCGAAGAAGAAAAAGACAAATTTGTTGCTAGCCTTGGCTCTGGAGTAAAATTAAATGTTCAACGCTACAAAGGACTTGGTGAAATGAACGCCGAGGAGCTTTGGGAGACAACTTTAAACCCTGCCAACCGTGTTCTCAAGCAGGTGACGGTGAGTGACGCTGCCGTGGCCGATGAGGTGTTTCGAACCTTGATGGGAGATGAAGTCCCGCCAAGAAAACGATTTATCCAAAGTCATGCCAAGTCAGCTAATCTTGATATTTAAATTAATTAAGTTACTTAAATCTTAAGACTCTTAAGTGTCTTAAGAAAAATTAAAAAAATTTATGTTCCAATACATTTTTCCAGCAATTTTCGGGGGCGGCGCCGTTGCCGTTCTTTATTCTCTTTTTCAAATTCGCCAAATTCTCTCCCTCCCAAGTGGCGATGCCAAAATGCAATCAATCGCCCAAGCTATTCTTGAAGGAGCCAACGCTTACCTCAAACGCCAATATTTGGTGATCGCCATTGTCGCTTTGCCAATCGTTGTCCTTTTGGGATTGGTTTTCGGTGTTTATGCTGCAGGCACCTTTCTAATTGGCGCCGTTCTCTCGGCTGCCTCAGGCATCATCGGCATGAGCATTTCTGTTCGCACCAACAGCCGCACGGCCGAAGCGGCCAAATCAGGTTTGAAAGAAGCTTTAAAGGTTGCCTTTAGTGGGGGATCAGTCACTGGACTCATGGTTGCCGGTCTAGCTCTTGTTGCTGTCGCTACTTCTCTTTTGGTCCCTGGCGGTAACGAACGATTGGTTGCTCTTGGATTTGGAGCCTCGCTAATTTCCATTTTTGCCCGCATTGGTGGGGGAATCTTTACCAAAGCCGCTGACGTAGGAACGGATATGGTTGGCAAAATCGAAGCCAATATCCCTGAAGATGATCCCCGAAATCCTGGAGTTATTGCCGATAACGTCGGCGACAACGTCGGGGATTGTGCCGGTATGGCAGCTGATCTCTTTGAAACTTATGTGGTCACCATGGTAGCTACGATTCTTTTAGGAAATCTGGTTCTACCTCATTTCCCACAAGCAGCCTACTTCCCATTAATGATCGGTGCCATTTCCATCTTGGCTTCGGTCATTGCCACTTTTTTTGTGAGACTGGGTAAGAAAAAGAGTATTATGGGCGCTCTCTATAATGGTCTAATTGTCGCCGGTGGACTTTCCGCCGCCGCTTTCTACCCGTTAACCCAATATCTCATGGCTGACAACGCCCTTTACCCCTGGACCAGCCTATATCTGGCCAGCTTAGTGGGTATTGCCGTCACCGCCGCTTTGGTAATAATTACCGAGTATTACACTTCCAAAAATTATGGCAGCGTGAAGGGGATTGCTAAAGCCAGCGAGACCGGTCACGGCACCAATATTATTGCCGGTTTGGCAGTTTCGATGAAATCAACTGCCGCCCCAATTATTATTATTTCCGCCGCCATTTTAATTTGCTACTACTTGGCTGGGCTCTACGGCATCGCTGTCGCTGCCGCCGCCATGTTGTCTCTCACTGGCATCATTGTCGCCATCGACGCATTCGGGCCGATTACCGACAACGCCGGCGGGATTGCCGAAATGAGTGGTCTTCCCCAAAAAATCCGCGATGTCACAGACGCTCTCGATGCTGTTGGCAACACCACCAAAGCCATTACTAAAGGCTATGCCATTGGCAGTGCCGCTTTGGCCGCTTTGGTTTTATTCGGCGCCTATACTCAAGAAATTGCCGCCAAAGTTGGTGACATTACCACTAATGGCCTGTCATTCTCGCTGTCCGATCCAAACGTCATTGTCGGGCTGTTTATTGGCGGAGCCATGCCATATTTCTTTGGCGCCCTTCTCATGGAGGCTGTTGGTAAGGCCGCCGGAGCCATTGTTGAAGAAATCCGCCGCCAGTTTAGAGACATTAAAGGGATCATGCAGGGTAAAGCAAAACCTGAGTATGGCAAGGCTGTTGACATCGTCACCGCCGCCGCCATCAAGGAAATGGTCGTTCCGGCACTAATTCCGGTCATCATTCCTGTCTTGGTTGGCTATTTTCTAGGACCTGTCGCCCTGGGGGGATTGTTGGTTGGCACTATTGTCACCGGCATTTTTGTCGCTGTCTCCATGACCACGGGAGGTGCCGCTTGGGATAACGCCAAGAAATATATTGAAGAGGGTCATCTTGGAGGAAAAAAGAGTCCGGCTCACCAAGCCGCCGTTACTGGCGACACGGTGGGGGACCCGTACAAAGACACGGCTGGCCCGGCTATTAACCCAATGATCAAGGTTGCCAACATCGTCGCCCTGTTACTTGTGAGCCTAATCGTCTAACGTAAGCACCTTAAGCCACTTAAGTTTTTTAAGTTGCTTAAACAATTTATGGAAATTGGAAAGATAATCAACGCTGAAATAACGGAAGAAATGCAACGGTCCTATTTGGACTACGCGATGAGTGTCATTGTGTCCCGAGCTCTTCCTGACGTTCGCGATGGCCTCAAGCCCGTTCATCGCCGCATCATCTATGCCATGCACAAGATGGGCCTTCACCATAATGTGAAGTTCCAAAAAAGTGCCGCCGTTGTTGGCCAAACCATGAAGGACTACCATCCTCACGGGGACATGTCTATTTACGACGCGCTTGCCCGCATGGCCCAGGATTTTTCTCTGCGTTACCCATTAATTGAAGGCCAGGGAAACTTTGGCTCCATGGATGGTGATCCGCCAGCCGCCCAAAGGTACACCGAAGCCCGACTGGCCGCCATTTCCGACTCGCTCTTGACTGACATCGAAAAAGACACCGTTGATTTCGGACCAAACTATTCCAACACCACCGAGGAGCCACTTTTTTTGCCAGCCATTCTCCCAAATTTGCTTCTTATGGGCGCCGATGGCATTGCCGTTGGCATGGCCACCAAAATTCCGCCTCACAATCTAGGGGAAATTGTTGATGCCATTGTCTACATGATCGACAACCAGGGCAAGGAAATCACGGTCGAAGACCTGGTTCAGTTTGTCAAAGGTCCCGATTTTCCAACTGGCGGCATCATTTACGACCAAAGGGAAATTATCGCCACCTATTCGACCGGGAAGGGAAGAATCATCACCCGCGCCAAAACCGAAATTGAAGAATTGTCTGGCGGCAAATCAGCCATTATTGTTTCGGAAATTCCCTACCAGGTAAATAAAGCTAATATGGTCGCCCGGATCGCTGACCTGGTCAAAGATAAAAAGGTCGATGGTATTTCTGACCTGCGAGACGAATCTGATCGCCACGGTGTCCGCGTCGTTATCGAACTCAAGCGCGATTCCAAACCGCAAGCGGTCCTAAACAATCTCTTCAAACACACCGAGATGCAAATTTCCTATCCGGCAAACATTGTAGCTCTCGTTGACCAAACGCCCCAAACCTTGAGTCTAAAAACGATCCTTGAAGAATATTTAAAGCACCGCCAGCTGGTAGTCACCAAACGAAGTGAGTACGAATTAAAAGAAGCCGAAAGCCGAGAGCACATCTTGGAGGGACTAAAAATTGCCGTCGATCATATCGATGAAGTAATTAAAATCATTCGCGCCGCGCAGTCAGCCGAGGTCGCAAAAGGTCAATTAATGGCCCGTTTCAAGCTGACCGAAATTCAATCAACTGCCATTCTTGATATGCAACTTCGTCGCCTGGCCGCCCTTGAACGTCAAAAAATTGAGGATGAGTTAAAAGCAGTGAGGGAGCAAATTGCCTACCTGGAGGATCTTTTAGCCCACCCGGTTAAAGTTCTTCAGGTTATTAAAACTGAAATACTCCAGCTGAAAGAAAAATTTGGCGATGCTCGCCGTACCAAAATTATCAAGGGCAAGGTCGGTGAATTCTCAGACGAAGATCTTATAGCTAATGAATCTATGGTAGTAACCGTTACCAAAACCGGCTATGTCAAACGTTTAAGCCCCAGTTCTTACCGAGCCCAGGGGAGAGGCGGCAAGGGTGTCACCGGCATGACAACAAAAGAAGAAGATGAGATCGATCAAATTACCTCCGCCAGTACTCACGACAATATTTTGTTCTTCACTAATAAAGGAAAGGTCTATCAAACCAAAGTTTACGAACTTCCTGAAGGTAGCCGTCAAGCAAAAGGCCAAGCGATTGTAAACGTTATTAACGTTGAGCAAAACGAAACGGTTCAGTCGATTTTGGCCTATGATGCCAAAGGCAAAACCAATGGCCGTTTCATTTTCCTAGCCACCCGCCAGGGGACCGTCAAAAAGTCAAAACTGGAAGACTTCACTAATATTCGAAAAAACGGTTTAACAGCCATTAAACTTGAATCTGGTGACGAGCTGGTTTGGGCAAAAATTACTTCCGGTGATGATGACATTCTTTTGGTCACTCACGAGGCTAAATCCATCCGCTTCTCTGAGCGTGAGGTAAAGGCTCAAGGCCGCGACACCATTGGCGTTCGCGGAATGAAGCTTTCCAAAAATGATTTTGTCGTTGGTATGGAATCAATCGGCAAATCTATTGAGGCAGGGGCAAAGAAGCAAGTACAAGATTTACTCGTTATTTCAGAGAAAGGAATTGGCAAAAGGACAGAAATTTCCCAATTTCCCAAACAAAAACGCAGTGGTATGGGTGTTAAAGCCATGCAGTTAACCCCAAAGACAGGGAATCTCGTTTCGGCCAGAATCGTTGACGATAATATCGATCAATTAATTTTGACATCGGCAAAAGCCATCGTCATTAAACTTCCTTTGACAGCTGTCCCCAAACTAAGTCGCGCTACTCAAGGGGTTATCCTTATGCGCTTTTCCGAATCAGGCGATCGCGTGGCCGCTGTGGCCGCTCTGGAAAAGTAGGCAAAAAATCTTGACATCAATCCTAAATCACGCTAGATTAAATGTTGCATGTCCGAAAAAACCCCACCACTCGTTGTCAGTCTCGTCGGCGCCATTCTTTTCTTTTTTGTTCTCCTCTTTATCTTTGCCAAATGGGGCCCGGGCATTCCTTTTTCTGTTAATCAAATCACGTCTAACCGATCCGATTTTTTTACGGTTACTGCCGAAGGCCGTGTACAAACAAAACCGGACAGCGCCGAAACGACAATTGGTTTTGTGGGCAGTGGCAAAACCGTGATTGAGGCCCAAACAAAAACGAATGCGGTCATGAACAGAGTCACAAACGCCATTAAAAAACTGGGGGTCTCAGCCGACGACATCAAAACCGTGAACTACAACGTCAACCCGGAATATTTTTCCGAGCCGCAGCCAGCCGTAATGAAACCTCAATTTGGAGGAACCACCGACGGATCGGTCCCAATGATGGAGATTACTCCTGTGTCACCGATTCGTGACAACAATCCAAAAATCAGTGGCTATTCGGTCAACGCCACCATTCAAGTAAAAATTAAAGATCTTCAAAAAGTGAATTCCGTGATTGACGCCGCCACCCAAAACGGCGCCAATCAGATCTTTGGCGTCAATTTCACTCTGGCCAATAAGGACCAGGTTCTTTCCGATGCCCGAAAAATCGCCATCACCAACGCCAAAAAGAAAGCTGTTGAAATTGCTGGCCAAGCGGGCATAAGGCTGGAAAGAATCGTCAACATCTTTGACAACGAAAACACACCTTTTGGTGGGGGAATGATGTACGCAGCAAAGGCTGCTCCTTCCCCTGACAACCAAACCCAAGTTGAACCTGGTTCAACTGAAATCGTCGTCAACGTCACTCTCAACTACGAAACCCGCTAAGTGTTTACAAACGTAGTTTTTCATAGACCCGCTTAACAATTAATTCGTTGGCAAAACCCGTCCAATGCGAATCATCCGGAAAATAGATTTGTCTCCCATAAGCCTCATTGTCAAAAAATTCTTGTTCCATATTTACGACTAAAATACCCCTTCTCTCTAAACTGGTGGCAAACGAGTCCGTCAACGGCCGATTAATCCCTTTTAAAAAAAACGCGTTTCGATTAGGGATAATTACCACCATCATTTTTCCCCCCTTTTGGGTAATTCGCTTGGCCAGCCCGCCTAGCCGCAAGGTCGCCTCCACTACCTGAGAAGGGGAGTATTTCTCACTGTTAAGCTCAGTACTTAATCTCCCGTTATAAATTCGCCCGGTCAACGAATCATAAGCAAAATCATCATTTGTCAAATAACGGGCAATAAATTCTCTGTCAAAAAAGTGATTCACCACCCCAATCTTAATTGTCTGAACTCCTTTTCTCACGACCGAAAAAGCTCTGCCCAAATCTAAGATCGAAAGGACTTGTTCATCCCAAGTCCGGGTACGGTTGTCAACGTTCAAATATCCTAAGACAAGAAGCTCATTCACCGTTCCCACGACCACCAAAGTCGGCGACTTTTCCCTCCAAAATCGTTTTTCATTCAGGAAAGTTTCCCCGCTCCCAAGACCCAGGTTATAGCTCTCGATTCCGTATTTTTGCATCATCAGATTCGGCAACGTTTCTTCCTGAGACACCGCCGCTCCAACTACTTGAGATGTTCCCAAAAAAACCGTTTTATAGTTTCCACTTCCACCAATACTACTGCGATAGCCAAATTCATCCGTCAAAAAAATTTGCCGTCGGACCTCTTTGTCACTAGGCTCAAATCCCACGCTATGAAGCAGGTCACCATAAACCGACCCATAATAACTAAAATTGCTCAAAAATGGCCCCCGGCAGCCAACTGAACAACTAGCTTTTTCCCAAGCCCGCCAATATAAACGGTTGTGATCGGCAAAAAGCAAAAATCCCAACTCCAAAAGAGAAAGACTAAACCACACTGTCAAAGGAAGAATCAGCCAAAACCTTTTCATCTAGAACTGAAAATAAATAAAGGGGACTCCCGTATTAATCAGGGACACCCCCAAAGTCACTAAAAAAAGAGTCGCTAAGAATAAAATTTTCCTCAAGGTTGGCCGGGCTTCACACAGCTTTGCTTCCCGAAAACGAAAGGCCCAAACCAAAGCAAAGAACAAGGCCGGTAAACTAACTAACAAGCCAAATCCCAGTTTATCGTTCAATCGGGGAGGGGAGAGCAAAAAAATTGTTCGGGCACTCCTTTCAAGAGCCCCCACATCAGTAAACATAAACGGTACCCAAGCAATGCTTACCAAAGCAAAAGTTCTCAATCTGCCAGTCCAGCCTAATCCCACTCCAAAAAATCTCTCCCAAACCAAAAATAACCCGTGCAATCCGCCCCAAATAACAAAGCTTATCCCAGCCCCATGCCATAATCCCACCAGAAGCATCATTACCAATAAGTTCACGCTTGTCCGGATTTTCCCTAAACGGTTTCCGCCTAGCGGAATATAAAGATAATCTCGCACCCAAAACGATAAAGTAATGTTCCAGCGGCGCCAAAACTCCGTCACTGAAGCCGATTGGTAAGGAGAGTCAAAGTTAATCGGAAAATCAAATCCAATTATTTTAGCCAGTCCAATAGCCATAAGTGAATAGCCCATAAAATCAAAATAGATTCTCATTGAAAAGATCACTAGTAAAAAAATTACTCCCAAAAAATGCAGTCCCAAAATATCAGCCGTGAAGAGCTTTTCTGTCAAAAATAATTGATCCGCCACTAAAATCTTAAAGGCAAACCCCACAATCAAAAGTTTTGTTCCAAAAAAAACTGTTAAAAAAGAAATTTTCCGCTTAAAAAGTTGTTTTTTAATTTGAGCAAACCGCACAATTGGCCCGGACAATAGATGGGGGAATAGGCAAGCATACGTAGCATACCGCCAAAAATTTCGTTCCGGTTTAGTTATCCGACGAAAAACATCAACAATATAACTAATTCGCTGAAAAGTTATAAAGGAAATTCCTAATGGCACCAAAGCTGTTTTTGGATAATATTTAAAAAATCCCAGTAACGCTAAGTTTCCCAAAACAACCAAGATCATCAAAAACTTTCGCCAAAAATGCGACCGCGACTTCCCGACCATTATGGCGGCAAAGTAGTCCACTACTAGCGGCAGGACCAGGATAAGGGTATTTTTAATTCCAAACGAAGCGTAAAAAATGAGGCTAAAAACGATAATTACTAAATTTTGAAGCGAAATCCGTTTTCGAAATAAAAAATAAACGGTAACAAAGATCGGGAAAAAGAAAATTAAAAAGATGTAATCAGTTAGGATCATTTCCCGTGAAACTTCTCATGCACCTCCCGTAGTTTTGCGTTAGTCACATGAGTGTAAATTTGTGTGGTAGCCACATTCTTATGCCCCAGCATTTCCTGAACACTTCTCAGATCCGCCCCGTTCATCAATAAGTCCGTCGCAAACGAATGTCGCAAGGTATGTGGTGTTGCCTCAACCGGAAGCCTTGCTTTCTTAACATATTTCTCTACTAATCGTTCAACACTCCTGGCCGACAGTCGCATTTTGCTCCCGTTGTCCGTTTCATCGATTTTCCCGCTTAAACGCGTAAACAGCGGGCTCCAGGAATCACGACGCGTCTTAAGGTACCCTGAAAGGCTGGAAACTGCTAACTCTGATAGAAACACCACCCGGGCCCGGCCGCCTTTCCCAATAATGCCAAATTCCCGAGCTTCAAGGTTAACTTTCTCCCGGTCAAGTTTAACTAGTTCCGAAACACGCAGACCGGTGCTGAAAAACAAATCCAAAATGGCCCGGTCTCTCATCCCTTCATCCGTTGACGTGTCCGGCGCCATCAGCAGTCTCTCCAAGTGTTCCTTGGTCAAAAATTTAATTTCTCTGTCTCTATTTTTTCCCAACTCAATTTGGTCAGGAGCCAGTGTCCGGACGCCTTTTTTGGTGAGATATCTCAAAAGCGATCTTAGAGCAATCAGAAAATATCCTTGGGTTGACTTGGCCAGCGGCCCTTTGATCGGATTGACATACCGGCTTAAATAGAGCCGGTACTCTCTTATAAGTTCGTCGGTCAATTGATCCGGTCGAATCGCTTTATCTGTGCTTGATAGCCAACCGGCAAAACTCTCCATGTAGTAACCATACATTTTGACCGTCAGTGGTGATAATTGACGCTCCAGTTCGCAGTACTCAAGGAACTCAGTGATGTGCTCCACCAGTAATTTTTCCATATTTTTTGCCAAAGACCGCATTTAGATTAATATAACGACCAAAAACATGCAATTGTTTCTACATAGTATCCCATAGTAGGGGATAACTAGGTTCAGAACCAGTCGAGTACCGAATCAAAACATCAACCGGCCGCCTCCTTCAATAATAATCAATTAAGAGCACAAACTAGGCAGAACCGGCCAAACAGGCCTCTTCTCCAGACTCACGCTCGTCACGTCTCTAAAGATACAATTTACGACGTTACCATGATAGCCCTCCCTGCTGCCAAAAGCAAATAAAAACGGCTCCTAGAACCATTTTGGGCTTTTTGGTCTTATTGGCACAGCAGAGAACAAGACCGTTCACTCGATTCGCATCCATTCTCTCGGTTTGCATATTTGTATATTAATTTCGATTTGAATATTCGTAGTTACTCTCCGTCGGAGGAATTCCCGAAAAGGCATCGGTTCAAGAAATCAAGTACTCCACCCCATTTAGCCAATTAAATCAATCCAAATACTGTTTTTTGTGCGCAAATTTTCTAATTAAGATTCTTAGTATCGTGGTGTAATATGGAGCATATTAACAAGCTATTCTCATGAATTCGACCCTGCTCTCTTGATGTTTGGACATCTCCATAAACCTAGACTGAAGTATATCTGAAGCATAATAACAATCTAAACTACCATTTTCGAAGCTAACAATTCCCAAATCAGAACTAAAGAATCTCAGGTTTTAGAGCGTAACAACGCCCAAGAGAGCGTTACCAGGCACAATGTTCGGCTTTTTTACGTGCTATCCTGTTCTCGAAGGATCAGGAGTCCACACGAATAAGCACGGATGATATAGTTTGACTTCCGTGAAAAGAACTATATCAACCCAGTGAAAAGTTATCCACAAAAACTATGGGCCTTTTTAATTAAAATATGACTCCTCTCTTCCCCGCCTCAACTTTCCAAAAAGATTCATGAGACATGATTCAAGATTAACGAAAAAAATTTCTTTTTGTCATGAATCCTAAATCATGAGTCTTTCTTAAAAAGTTCAGGCCCCCCATACCGTCGTTAAAACGGTCAAGAGAAATACCGCTACCGCGACAACAACAAATTCATTGGCAATTCGCGCGTTCAATTTCTCTCCCAGGTGATATTGGATAATCCCGATGAGTTCGTAAAAGATCGCGGTTAAAAAAAGCGAGAACACCGAAACACCTACCGGCCAAAAAGAAAGTACCCAAGCCACTTGCCCCAAAAAAAATGCTGTCGCCAAGGAAAATTGAAGCACTTCGCGAGTAATTTTCCGTTCTAATTTCACGCTCCAAACAGCTTGAAGAGCCAGCAAGAATGACACTCCAAAAACAATCAAAGCGTTGAAATAGTGGGTCATGTGAATTGAGGCCACGACCAAAAACAGAAATAAACTGGCTCCAACCGTCATCAAAAACCCAATCGAGTGCGCTACCCGTAAAAGCTGGATGCTTTTGACAGCGGCCACGTTATAAATATTTGAGGTCAGAAGCGTGGCATAATAGCCAATGACAAACAGAATGATAAACACGGCCCGGGCCAACATCCCCAATAAGTACCCCGATTCCGCCGACACGTTCCAAACAAAGAAATAGTCTAGGTGCTGTGGCAAAAGAGGATAAACAAGGGCTGCTCCCATGGAAAAAAGCGTTGGCAGGATTGGCAAAGTAATCCACTCTACCCCACCAAAGTCTTCATCATGAAGGGCCCAAAGTGAAATTAAAAAACAGGTAGAGGCGTAAAACGCAATTCGAAACCGCCATTGAATAAATTGCCCTAGCCCGAACCGGATAAAGATCATCTCTAAAAGCAAGATGACGGTGGCTACCACAATTTTTTGCCTTTTGGTAAGCCCAAAAGAAAAGTTGGTTGGCAGTTTGGGGAGAGCAATTATCATGAGAGACTAGGCAGTCTTCTTAATCTTAACCGGTTTTTTCGGCTGCGTCGACTTGATATAGTGACAAATGGCTAGAGCCAATCCATCAGCTGCGTCATCCGGTTTAACGGTCTCCTTCATCCCCAAATGTTTTCTAACACTCTCCTGCATTTGTTTCTTATCGCTTCTCCCAAACCCGGTAAGAGCAAACTTCACCTGCAGTCCTTGATAGTCAATAATACTTTTGACGCCGTGTTTAGCCATCGTCATCAAAATGACTCCCCTGGCCTGGCCAACCGCAATTGCCGTCCGGGCGTTAATCCCAAAAAACAACTGTTCCACGCATGCGACATCTGGTTTGTGTTTTTGAACAATTTTCCCCAGCTCCTGAGACAAAAACAAAAGCCGTTCCGGCATGGGAGTTTCCACCTTCGTCTCGAGGCACCCTGCCGCTACAAAAGTAATTGGTGACTTACCCTTTGCGGGAATTTTCTCATCGAAGTCAATCACTCCATATCCCATTCTGGCAGTCCCAGGATCAATTCCAAGAATTAACATAAATTTCCCTTCTTCTACCTTTACCTTGGCGGTTCTGAACCATACTCTTCAATGAATTCCCTTGTTGGTCCCCTGAAAAGAGCTTTTTCCCTAAACCATTCGTCTCTGGTATAACCCTGACTATTTATTTTTGGTCCCGTTTGAGTTCTTGGTCCTTCCGTTACAGACTTGGGGTCTGATTTATCATCAACCACTCCAAAAAAATTTCCCTGCTCCTTAGGAGCTTCCCTCCCCCTTCTTTCTCCAAATAAGCCCATTTTTAAACTATATATTTATAAATACACTTTGGACATCATCCATGTCCTCAATTTTTTCTAAAAAAGCCTCAATTTCAACATGTTTGGCTTCATCCAAACTAACTAGCGTCTCTTTATTTGGCCGAAAGATAAGTTCGGCGCTCGTGATAGTCAAACCCGCCTTAGTCAGCGCGTCCTTTATCTTATGCAAATTTTCTGGGCTTGTATAGACCAAAAAGGCCTCTTCTGCTTCCTCAATGTCATCAGCCCCCGCTTCCAAAGCCTTTTCAAGAACTTCATCATAACTTACATTAGATTTACCAATCGCAATTTCGCCAACACGACGAAACATGTAGGAAACAGTCCCCGTACTCCCTAAGGTTCCCCCATTTTTATCAAACGCGTTTCGTAAATCAGCTCCAGTTCTGGTTCGGTTGTCAGTGATCGTCTCCACCACAATTGCCGCTCCGTGAGGGCCAAAACCTTCATAAACAGCACTTTCCAAATTCGCCCCGCTCCCCTTACCCAACCCTTTTTCAATTGCCCGACTAATATTGTCTTTAGGCATATTCACTTCTCGGGCCTTCTCAACGGCTAGGCGCAGTTTGAAGTTGGAATCAACGTCGCCCCCCCCGCCTTCCCGAACGGCCATGGTGATTTGGTTGGAAATTTTAGTAAAAGCAACTCCCCTTTTGGCATCGGCCGTACCTTTCTGTCTTTTAATGGTTGACCATTTTGAATGTCCTGACATGTTTTAAAAAAACTTCCCCTTTAAAGTTATTTAATTCTTCTCTACACTGTTACTCATGCGAAATCCGGCCAATTTCGACTCTGGAAGAGCCGTTCATACCAAAAGTGATTGTAGCGCAACTTGACAATAAAAAAAACTAGCCTAGAATCAACAAAACGTAACCATGTCTGAACAGCAAACAACTAACGCCGTGGCTGCCGCCCTCCGAAACGATTGGGACACCGCTGTCAAGTTAAACAATACCATCTTGAAAGAATGTCCAAACGATTTGGATTGTCTAAACCGTCTCGGAAAGGCCTATTTGGAGCTTGGTGACAACAAAAAAGCCGCTCTTTTTTTCAAAAAAGTTCTCAAAATCAGCCGCTTTGACCCTATCGCCACCAAAAACTTGGCCCGAGCCATTCAAACTCCGCCCAAAAAAGCCTCTAAAAATAGCCACAGTGCCGGCAATTCCACCCCGGTCGCTTTTCTTGAAGAACCGGGCAAAACCAAAATTATTTGCCTGGTCAATGTCGCTCCGGCTAATGTCCTTTTATCCCTAAACTACGCTGACAAAATCATCATTACGACCAAAAGGCATACCGTCATGGCTACCGATCAGGACGGAAGATACTTAGGTGCGTTTCCCGACGATCTTGGTCACCGGCTGTTGGTCTTGACCAAGGGCGGCAATGAGTATGAGGGTTTTATTAAAGGTGTGACCAAAAATTCCGTAACTGTTTTTGTAAGAGAAAGTGTCCGCGCCAAGAAATTCCACGACACCCCTTCGTTTGCCGCCAATGGCAATGACTACCTCTCCTATGTCCGCGAGGATACCCTGGCCGTTCACGAACCTCATGCCGGTGAAGAAGTCATCAAAGTAAGTGATGAAGAAGACGATGGCGCAGTTGACCATACCAAAAACTACTCCGACGAAGAACCAGAAGAATAGATCTACTTTTTTCCCGGTAAATGAATCACCCCGGATAGCGCTTTTCTCACCTGTTTCTCAAACTTTGGATATATATTTTCTGGAGTTCTGAGATCTCGGAGAGACCAGCCTGACCAAATAGCAGCAACAATTAAGAGAAGAACCATTAATACAATAATCCACAGAAAATCCTCCATGCCTGGATTTTATCACTTTGTAAGCTGGTCTAAGTAGTTTGTCCCCAAAACTACCACCACGTCCCCTTTTGCCCCATTAACTGGTGACCCTACTTCGCAAGCAAACACGCTTTCAATTCGCAAAACAGTGATCGAGTTTTTGAGTTTTGGGTCCATTCGCAACTGACATTTATCAACCGGCAAATCAGTCGTGTCCACGCTGACTACTTTCATTCCGATGTTTGTCAAAATCCGTGCCCCGCGAGAACCAAGTCCCGCATATTCAGTCGAGTTGACAACCTGAATCCGCAAATCCTCCTGACGAATCTTGGTTTCCAAGAATTCGTCAACCAAAAGACTATCCACCACTTCTTTCTCAAGACCAACTCCGGTTGACCCGTCAGCCAGAAGAAGCGGCGAGGCTGATTTCCCTAAATCCACCACATCGACTTTGTCATAGCGCATCCGGGCAAGGCTCCAGGCAAACAAAATTCGGTCAAAAAACGAGAGATCTGTTTGCCTGGCCTGGACAGCAAACATAACCGCCGAAAACACGTTATGAATTTCCCCGGAGGCTGTTTTAGGTAATCGGACATAACCGTCAATTGGAATACCCAAATAATCTGACACTGTGTCAGAAAGCACTTCTCCGCCTCGACGATCGAGCTGCCCCACATCAAACACTTTAGTAATTGTGTATTGCCCATAACCATGGGCTACCGACGAAACATAGAGGTCGTCCGGCAATCCGACCTTACTGGCTGTCGCTGCTTTTGGGTTAACAGAGATGACAAACGTGTTGGAGGCAGAAACTACCACATTAAACCGGTCAAAGCGTGAAACCTTGGAAGAATGAAATCCCCAAACCACATAGCCTGCCAAAACACCAACCACCACAAACAAAAGCACTCTCAGAAGAAGTGCCGTTGGGTTTTCCCCACCACGTTGATGACTCGTTTTGTGTTTCAATTATGAAAATCCAAAGCGAGGTCTGCCTCCCTCCCCTGAACATATTTCAATCTACCAAGCGGTCTTTTTTGCTTTTCCTTTGGGAATAACGGTTGGCGCCGTAATTACCCATGACGGATTAGAGGACGGCTGCTTTGCTGCCTTCTTTGCCATTTCCTCCTTGGACATTTTCTTTTGCTTCTTATTATAAAAATCCCCGAATCCACCCATACGCTATTTTTAATATATAAATAATTTTGTTTAGCCTCGAACACGAGTAGTGCTCGGGCGCAAGGTTCTCAAGCTTGCTTGAGGTTCTTATAAATTTTTCACCTCTCAAGTTGATTGTAGCCAATTCTCCTTTAACTTTGCAAATCTTTTTTCACAAATTGCTCCGCGAATCTCCTCCATCAAGCGCAACATAAAATAAACGTTATGAAGGCTAGCTAACCGATAAGCCAGAAGTTCGTGAGCTCGAAACAGATGATTCACATAGCCTCGGGTGTAGCGCTGACAGGTGTAGCAACCGCAACCTTCTTCTAAAGGTGCGGTATCTTCTTTAAAAATTGCTTTCCGAAGGTCATAGGTAAAATTTCGCTCATTATAATCTTTTGGAATCCTGGTACTTTTTAATCGGTGGTGCAAGATCACACCATATCTGGCAATTCTGGTCGGATGAACGCAGTCAAAAATGTCCACTCCCCGCTCCACTCCCTCAAAGATATCCCGTACTGTCCCAATTCCCAATAAATGGCGCGGTTTCCCTGGATTCAGATGCGGATGAATCAAATCTAAAATCTGGCGCATCTTCTCCTGGGAAACCAAAGCACCACCAATCCCGACCCCGAAAAAATCGTTTTCCGAAACAAATTTAGCCGATTCCACCCGCAAGTCTTCAAACGGCCCACCCTGCACCACCCCAAACATTTCTTGCGAGACTGTGTCATTGCGAGGAGCCAAAGACGACGCGGCAATCTTCTTCAATTCCTCTAGCGACCGTCTCTCCCACCGATGACTTCTCTCCATGGAAGTTTTCGTATACTGATAATCGTGGAGTGGTGAAGTGCACTCATCCATCGCCACCACAAAATCCGCGCCAATCTCACTCTGTACCTGGACACTTTTTTCCGGTGGAAAAAAATGAACCGAACCATCAATGTGAGATTGGAATGTTGGTCCCTCTTCTTCAATTTTGCAAAGCTTAGTACGAATAACCAACTCTTTTGGGTCAACCACAACCGACTCCCCTAAGACCATATTTTCACCAAATAAATTCACAATTTTCCCCACTTGGTGTTCAATTCCAAATCCCAGCGAAAACACCTGAAACCCGCCCGAATCAGTCAAAATGGGCCGTTTCCATTTCATAAAGTCATGAATTCCCCCCATTTTTGCCATCGTGGAACTCCCGGGCTGAAGATAAAGGTGATACGTATTTGCTAAAATCATCTCGCACCCAAGAACACTAAGATCACTTGAGTCAAGCGCCTTCACCGTTGCCTGAGTCCCCACCGGCAAAAACACCGGCGTTTGGACAATTCCTCTACCCGTCTCCAAAACCCCCTGTCGAGAACGGCCATCAGTGGCTTTAATTTTGAATTTTGATTTCACAAGAGCTTATTCTACTTTATTGGTTCCCCGGAGATTTTTGTCAATAGTTCCGTATCATCATCCCCGGCCACCCGGTTCAGCCTCTCAAACCCGCATTTCAAACACCGATGCACCAACACATATTCTCCTGTTCTTCGTGTTGTTACTCCAATTGGCTCCATCAACCCCTGACAACTGTTTCCCCGATCTCCGGGAATTTCGCCGTCAACGTGCTTGCTGAAAAGACAAAATGGGCAATGATTGCGGTATGACCCTCCAAAAGCAATCGGTTCTACCTGTTTGCCGCACTGCTCGCACACAAACGGATCGTTTCTGGCGATGAACTTCGGCATTAGCTTCTCTTAGCCTCCTCCTGGTAAATTTTTTTGACCTGTTCCAATTTTTCTCCCTTATCAGCTATGAAACTGCGCAAATGATTGCCGTTGTCGGTCACTAGGTTGCCGATTGAGGCCCCTTCCAAATCAGTTGGCAGTGAAACATGGTGCGCCCCTTTCTCATAGAGCATAAGAGCTTCCGCACTGTCAGCGGCACTGATAATAACCGCCGCTTTTGAACCTGCCTGGTTTATTATGTCCAGAAGTATCAAATTATCATCCAGATCGCGAATGGTTGAAATAACTAGCTTTGCCTCCTTTAAATTCAGCTGTTCATAGACCTCCGGGTCCGTCATATCCCCTTAGAGACTTGTCACCGCTTCCGTTTGCAACCGTTCAATCACTTCCGGGCTAAAATCAACTACCACCAGATTATCGC
>CAYPLU010000007.1:32245-32661 GCA_964411775.1 uncultured Gammaproteobacteria bacterium
TCGCCAAAAATCTTTTTCATCCGAACGAGAATAATTTCTCCGCTTCGGTGGCAACCGATAAGAATGGCGTGATCCGAAAGTTTTGCTACTTCCCCACTAGAGTCAGCGATGCTTTTTTTCATTTCCAAAGACTTGAGAATTGGCCGCAAAAAACCATATATCAAGCGTGATTTTGAAGCAATGATCGATGAAGAAACAAACGAGGCAACCGTTGCAAAAATAAGGGGTGACAATAAACCGGGACTAATAAGCCCTGCCCGAGAAGTTTGCGCTACCAAGATAAGTGAGAACTCTGAGATTGACGAGATATAAACTGCCGAAATAAAAGCCAGGCCAGCTTAAAATCTCACACCCAACAGAGTAGCAAAAAAGATGCGCGGTTGGACGATCTATCCGTAAAACCAAAAAGGCGCTGG
>CAYPLU010000008.1:0-10324 GCA_964411775.1 uncultured Gammaproteobacteria bacterium
ATTAGAGCTCACCAAAATGGTCTCGTAAGCCAAACAAAAAATCTCAGACCGCTGAAGTTAAAATTTTATGCATCTTTTGAAAGTAAAAAGAAAGCGCTGGATTTTGAAAAATATTTAAAATCCAGCTCTGGCTTCGCTTTTAGAAACAAGCGGCTAGTCTAGAACCGTTCCGTTGAATCTCCCCGAAGTCCACCAGTTACCCGCCTCTGGCAATGGTTATAGCAAAAACTTTGTTTGCCCCTGATTTTTTTAAAACTTTGGCACATTCAAAAAGAGTAGCTCCGGTCGTAGTGACGTCGTCAACTAAACAAAAGGTTTGGTTTTTCATTTTTTCTCTAATCACATTTTCTTTTAAAGCAAAGGCGTCTTGGACATTTTTTAACCGTTTTTCCCTTGTTAAGGAAAACTGAGGCAGAGTATTTCTGGGGCGACTTAAAATATCAGCCAAATAACTATGGGGGAGAACTTTTTGTAATTTGGTTGCCAATATTTTGGCTTGGTTGAATCCCCTTTCACGTTCTCGTTTTTTTGATAGTGGAACAGGGACAAGGAAATCAAAATTAAACTGGTGATGATAGTTTGTCAAAATGATTTTTGAAACATCTTCGAGACATTTCCAGACCATTTTGTATTTGACGGCTTTAATGAGATTTTTAAGTGGCCCGCGATAATAGCCAAGAACATATAACCCATCGAAACCAAACGCTTTTTGACAGTAGGGGTGGGTAAAACCGTAAGGGCTGGGTTTCTTGCAGTAGAGGCAGACTTGATCAACGAAGAGATTGATTTTGTTTTGACAGCCTTGACAAAGGAAATTTCCGAAACTGCCGCAGGATACACAACGAGCGGGAAAAACAAAATCGAGAAGGAAATTGAACACCTCATTAGTATGGCAAAGATTGCCACGCCCGCCTAGCGGGGCTCGCAATGACCAGTTGTATAAGCGTGGTCAGTAAGCTTTGACAGTGTATTTTGGTTCGGAAAAAGAGAAATTGTCACCTTCAAACATTTCCATAAGAGCATCCATATCATCAAACAGGTTTGGTAGTTTACCAATCTCATTTTTATTTACCCAAAGGTTTTCCCCGCCCTCATATTTTATGAGTTCCCCTTCAGGGTCTTCAGCTACGATGACGAAGAAAAATTTGTCCTCAAGAAGCCCCCCGGCTTTGTCATAGTCCATTTTGTGTTCAACCCCAACCAAAGTTAACTTGTTTGCGATAAGACCGGTTTCTTCTTTGATTTCCCTTTTGGCTGTTTCAAGAACGGTTTCTCCCCAGCGGATTTTCCCAGTGATGTAACCATGAAAACCGTAACTGGGGTTTTTTAAACGTTTGTGAATTAGATATTGTCTTTGTCCGTTTTGATCACGGCGACAGCCAATAACGACAGTTGGTTTTGCCTGGCGTTCTAAAACCATTTTTTCAGTGTCAAAACGGTTGGCAAATTCTTTCCCCTTGTCAGTCAATTTGTATTTGTCATTTTTTTCAACCAGTCCACTGTCAACCAAAGATTTTAGATGAAAATTAAATTGATCAGTGGGAATTTTTTCGGGATTCATTTCCGAAAAACGGACTTCGGTCGAAAAAAGAAGTTTTTTTAGAATCTGGCCTTGGATGGGGTGGATTTCGAAAATGGGTTTCATGACCATATCCTAACGATTTTTTCTGGCAAAACAAGTGAAGCCGACTTCAGTGTTTAGGAAAAGTGGTGAGGCGTCTGCTAAAATTGCAAAGTAGCTTGGAGAGTGGGCTGGACGGTAAGGCACAGGTTTGCTAAACCTGCAGCGCGCAAGTGTTGAGTGGGTTCAACTCCCACACTCTCCGCCCATTTAAAAACCCAGGAGGAGTCCCATAGTGGTCTAGTGGAGCGGTTTACTAAACCGCCGTCCCGCTTAGCGGGACCGCGAGTTCGAATCTCGCCTCCTCCGCAAAGTTTAGACCTCGATAATTGAGAGAGAGTTTGTCAGTCCCGGGGTTTTCCAGTGCTTGCCGTGAACGACAAGAATTTTTTGTCCTGTTATTAGAATTTTTTCATTCTCCAGTTTTTTTATGACATCTTCAGAGGAATGAAAAACACCACTGGGGAAATCCTCAAAAATGGGCATGACTCCATATGAGAGGATCAGAGAACTCATGGTTTTTTCGTTATCAGTGATAGCCATGACAGGAATTGGTAAATGGCGGCTGGCAATCATTCTGGCGGTGTGACCAGTTTCAGTAAAAATAACGATTAGGTCAACGTCAATTTTTTTGCCGCTGTTAAACATCCCGGAAACAGCGTCGACGATAAGATCGGCCGATGTGATTGGATGATTAGCGATTTTGGCCGGCTGTGCATATTGTTCGTTATATTTGGCGATTTTGGCCATGGCTTCAACGGCTTTGACAGGAAATTTTCCACCGGCGGTTTCACCGGAGAGCATGATAGCGTCAGTGCCGTCGAGAATAGCGTTAGCTACGTCAGTAGCTTCGGCCCTGGTTGGTCTAGGGTTATTAGTCATCGACTCCAGCATTTGAGTCGCTACGATAACCGGCCGATGGTGGGTTCGACAGAGATTGACCATTCGCTTTTGCCAATAGGCTAATTGCTCAATTGGTGTCTCTACGCCGAGGTCTCCTCGAGCAATCATAACGGCGTCGGAAGCAAGAATCAGCTCTTCGAGATTATCAAGAGCTTTTTGATTTTCAATTTTGGCAACAATTTTGGCAGAAATTTTTCGCTTAAGCATTTCGTTACGCAAGATGTCGATGTCTTTTTTTGTCCTGACAAAAGATAAGGCAATAAAGTCAACAATGTTTTTGGACGCCAGATCAAGTTTTTTTAGATCGTCTTCAATTAGGGAGGGAAGATCAATATCAATTCCGGGAAGATTTACCCCTTTTTTGTTTTTAATGACGCAGTCGTTCAATGCCTCAAGTGTTATTGATGATTTGTCTTTAGCCACAACCTTCATTTCTACAAAGGCGTCATCAATTAAAAATTGATCTCCAACTTTCAGACTAGGAGCAACTTCATCGTGAGACAGTTTGATTAGCGCGTCTTTATTTGCTTCGTCCTGGCTTACTACCACTGTCTGCCCTTTTCGGAGAGTTATATTATCGCCGTTTTTGGTATAGAGACGAATTTCCGGCCCCTGGAGATCGATAAGGATGCCAATGGGTTCGTAGAGAGCATCAGAAATCTTTTTGACTTTGGTGATTCTTTCGTTGTGCCAATCAAGATCACCATGCTTCATATTGAAACGAAACACATTAACACCGGCTTTTATTAAATCGGCGATTTTTTCTTCCGAGTCGGAAGCGGGTCCGATAGTAGCGACGATTTTCGTCCTTTTTGTTTCGGTCATTAGAGCCAAGGAGTATATCACGATTCGGCGGAAGGTAGAGGGGTCGAACCTCTTAGTCCTTGCGGACACGAGTTTTCAAGACTCGCGCATTACCGTCCTGCCCACCTTCCGTTTTTTGGACTTAGCCATTAGGGGCAAGCCCGTTAGCTTTGTATTATATTTCAAAACCTTGGTCTTTACATTGGGAAAAATCTGTGACTATACTAGTAATGTAATGAGAAAGAAACAGACAAGGTCGGCAGTGATAAGGCACGCAGCCGGTCGATCCCATCCGAAACACTTGGACCAAACGGAGATGCTTCTTTTGGTAGTGGTGGTGGTTGTCTTAATCGGGATAGTTGGATGGATTATGGGCGTTTTGCCCAGTTTTTGGGGATATCCGAAGGTTCTCTCGGCAATGGTAGGACGGTAGATTTTATGTGGTGAAGTGTTTATAGTTAATATGAGTGAACAACGAGTCTGCCCAAACACAACCGGAAAGTTCTTCGCGTAAGCCAACAGTTGATTGGGATGTGGACGATGCTCCAAAGATGCCCACAAAGGTTCGGGATTTGTTTGTTTGGACGTCTCCGTCGCATCAGAAGAGAAACTACCCAAAAGAATTTTTTACGACTCTAGCCGCAATTGCGACGCTTTTGTCAGTTATCTTTGCTTTTTTTCAGGAGTGGTTTGCCATTCTGGTGACATGGGCAGCCCTGTTTTTGTTTTACGCAGTCTCAAAAGTTGAGCCGCAAAACTCTGAGCACAGAATTACAACGCAAGGAATTATAAGTCTCAACCAATCCTTTCTTTGGGGGGAACTTGGAGTATTTTGGTTTACAGAGCGTAATGGTGACGAGTTTCTGCACATTGCAACCCGAAATATTTTCGGGCAGGTGATGGTCATTATTAATAAAGAAGATAAAGATGAAATCCGGGATATTTTGGCTCATTATCTTCCATTTGTTGAGGTTTGGGAGAAATCGCTGACAGAAAAGCTGTCTGATTGGATTTCAAAAAAGTTCCCGATTCACAAGGACACAGTAAACAAAGAACAATTACCAAAGACGGAGACTCTCCCCCCTCACTCTAGTGATCAAATTGCATAAAATAGTGCTCCCGGCCAGAATCGAACTGGCATCACAGCCTTCGGAGGGCCGTATTCTATCCGTTGAACTACGAGGGCGGAAATGACAAGTCTGGCGGAGGAGGCGAGATTCGAACTCGCGCGAGCTTACGCTCACTTGCTTTCCAAGCAAGCGGAATGGTCCACTATCCGACTCCTCCATTTAGGGCTTCAAAGGGCTTCCTTACGATCCCAATTGTATCAGCTCTGAAGCTTTTTGTAAGATCTTTTTCTCAGTTGAATAGGAAAGAAGGTTGCGAGCCTCGGGTAGAGAGAGCCAATATATTTTTTCAACTTCAGGGGTCTCTTTTTCCTGTCCGGAAACATATTTCATTAGAAAATAGGTGGTAATTTTGAAAATTTTTTCACCGTCAACTGCGTAGAGTGACTTCCCGTAATCAACCTTGGAAAGGATTTTTGCGTTGATTCCCGTTTCTTCCTCTACTTCACGAAGAGCGGCGGCTTCGGTCTTTTCTCCGCCTTCGACTTCTCCTTTTGGCAAAGTGTAACGATCTTTAGGGAAAGCGGCGCTGGGACGGGGTTTGGTGATGAGCCAGAGAACGGTTCTGTCTTTAATTCTGTAGACGGTTCCCCCGGCCGAAAATTTTCTGGTCATAATTGTTGGGTAAATACGCTCTTCTCCAGTATAATACAGTCGAAGTTGGCTCCCATAGCTTAAAGGATAGAGTACTAGGTTGCGGACCTGGTGATGACAGTTCGATTCTGTCTGGGAGCACATTAGGGAGAGTGGGCAGGGCGGTAATGCGCTGGTTTCGAAAACCAGTGTCGGAAACGACTAACAGGTTCGACTCCTGTACTCTCCGCTTTGGGGATGGGAATGGGCATGGTTCGACTCCCGTTTATCTCTTGACAATATGTTGTATCACATGTTAACATGTAAACATGTTAAAAACCTATCTTTATATCCCAGATGAATTGGAGGCAAAGCTAAACCTCGCCGTAAAAACTCAAAATAAGAGGAAAGCTGAGGTAATTAGACTAGCCCTAGAAAAAGGGATTACTGCCATGCAGAATCAAGGTAGCGCTTCCGCTCAGGTTCTTCTTAAACTTGCTCAGCTGGGGAAAAATAGTAACCTAAAAGGTCCTAATAATAGTTCCGGGAGGATTGATGAGCTTTTATGGGGGAAAGATTGGAGCAGAGATGAATAAAAGACCAATAATAATTGTCGATAGCGATGCCATAATTGCTCAGACTGACCCTAACGATTTTCATCATGCGAGGGCGGTTGAGATTTCGCAAAATCTAATAAGATTAGAAGCCCAGGTTCTCTATCCGGCTACAACAATTGCCGAGTCAACCGCCCACATGCAAAGAGTGTTAAACGATACCGCATCGGCCTATGGGACGGTTAAACTTATGACAAGCGTAGGCGCCCAAGTTGTGGAAGTAAATAAAGAAACACTTACTCATGCATTGAAATATTTTAGCCCGACGACAAGTAAGAAAAATACTTTATTTGATTGCATCGTTGCTGCAGTTGCCGAAGAAAATAACGCGGATGCTATTTTTTCATTTGATGGGTTCTATAAAAAGGGCGGATTTAAGCTGGCATCTGAACTTAACAAAACTATTTAATAGCTTTAACAAGCTAACAACTTTAACAAGAGTAGGGTTCATGACCTTTGGTTTTTTCTCCCGTGATACAATCCGGCCAAGAAAGGGAAACTCCGCATGAATGATCTTGATGAAATTAAACAAAAAGTTGATATTGTCAGTCTAATTTCAGAGTACGTGGCCCTTAAGAAAACCGGGGCAAATTTCAAAGGTCTTTGCCCGTTTCATAATGAAAAAACGCCGTCGTTTGTAGTTTCGCCGGAGCGGCAAATTTGGCATTGTTTTGGCGGGTGTAACGACGGGGGAGATATTTTCAAGTTTTTAATGCGGGTTGAGAACATTGAGTTTTCAGAAGCTCTCAAAATTTTAGCCGACCGGGCAGGGGTAAAACTCACCGGGAGTTTGCAGAAAAACAAAACCTCAGAAATTCGGGAACGGATTTTTCAGATGAATAAACTGGCTTCGGAGTTTTATCAGTTTATTCTCACCTCGCACCCGACCGGAGAAAGAGCCAGGAAATATTTATCAGAGAGGAAGATTTCTCAAAATTCCATCAAGCTTTTTGGCATTGGCTATGCCCCGAACGCTTGGGAAACTATGCGAAACTTCTTGTTAAAGAAGGGATTTTCTCCGGCCGAAATGGAGGCAGCAGGATTAGTGTCAAAATCAGCGATTGGGAACGATTTTGACAGATTTCGGGGAAGAATCATGTTTTCACTTCGAAATCACCGGGGCAACGTGGTTGGATTTGCGGGGCGACTTTTGGATAAAGACGCTAAGGAAGCAAAATATGTCAACACGAGTGAAACACTGGTTTACGTCAAGGGCGACCAACTTTTTGGAATTGATATTACAAAAGAGGAAATTAAAAAGGCGGGGTTTGCGGTGGTAGTTGAGGGCGAGATTGACGCAATTTCGTCATATCAAGCCGGGGTCAGAAATGTGGTTGCCATTAAAGGGTCAGCATTAACGACCGGACAAGTGGCACTTCTTAAAAGATATTCAGAAAACATTTGCCTTTCCCTTGATGCGGATTTTGCCGGAGACGCGGCGGCTCACCGGGGAATTGAAATAGCTGATTCGGCAGGACTCTCGATTAGGGTGGTTTCCTTTAGTGAGGCTAAAGACCCTGACGAACTTATTAAAATTGACCCAAATCTCTGGCGGGAAGCGGTTAAAGGGGCCGGACCATTTTATGACTATGTGATTGACTCAGCTCTTAAAAAATATGATCCCCACTTGCCTATTGATGCTAAAAAAATCGTTTCGGAAACAGCAAAGTTTCTTGTACCAATCGAGAATTTGGTGGTGAAGTCACACTATGTCAAAAAGCTGGCAAAAATTCTTGACATGGCCGAAGATACCTTGGAAACACAGCTGCAAAAGGATTGGCGAAAAAATAGTTTTCAGGCAATGAGCGGCCGACCAACGGTTGAAAAAGAAAAGATCGCCTCTCGGCCAAGAATTCAAGTGATTGAAGAGTATCTTTTGGCAATCATTCTTCAGTCCGTTAATCCGTCAGACTATTTGATTTTGATTGCGCCAAGGCTTTCACCAGAGGATTTTTCTGATTTGGTCTTGGGAAAAATTTACCAGATTTTGTGGTCGATCGTAACAAACCCAAAATCAGAGGTGATTGTCCCCCACCAATCGTTTGACATTAAGGAGTTTTCGAAGATCATTCCGGAAGAGCTTTTGCCAACATTTGACCGACTGTATCTTTCAGAGATCAAAGTAAACTTTAGTAATGATCAGGATGTTCTTTCGGAAGTCCAAAAGACAGCCTGGGAGATTAAGGAATTATCCCTTCGGGAGAAACTTCGGAAAGTGAGTGAAGCAATGAAAAAGAACGAAGAGTCGGCTGATTTGACGGAAAAATTTTCAGAAATCACCCGGGCGATTCAGAAGTTGCGGGAGGAACGGGGCCTCATCACGGCACCTGCTTGACTTAGCCCATAATTGAGACTAGAATCTGGACTAGTTTGTTGTGCGCAAACGATTAGAGAGCCGGACCCTCACGGCATTGTGCCGGAGAAAAATTTAGCTCGAAATTTCGAAAAAATGGCTAAAACTTCCAAAAAACCATCAAGTTCAGCAAAAACAGACAAGAAAACCCCAAAAAAAGCTCTTCCCCTGGTGGCAGTTGATTTACCGCAATCAGCAATAGTTCTAATTAAGAAAGGAAAATCTGCGGGCTTTATTACCCAGGAAGAGGTGTTGGCAATTTTCCCAAAAGCGGAGGAGCACCTTTCTGAGCTTGATGAACTCTACGAGAGGCTCATTAATGCCAATGTTGACATTTTTGAAACCATGGCTGAGGACTTGGAAGACAGTCAAAAATCAGCCACTGATTTGGAAAAAGAACTGGGGGCAATTGCAGCACTTGATGATAATGGAGCCACGGACCCAGTCAGGATGTATCTTAAAGAAATTGGTCGGATTCCTCTTTTAAACGCCAAAGAGGAAGTTGAGCTGGCTAAACGAGCAGAAAAGGGCGAGCGGCGGGCAAAAGATAAACTCATTTCCTCAAACCTTCGATTAGTCGTCTCAATTGCCAAGAAATATTTGGGGAGAGGAATGACGATGCTTGATCTCATTCAGGAAGGAAATCAAGGCCTAATTCGAGCAACAGAAAAATATGACTGGCGACGAGGATTTAAGTTTTCAACTTATGCCACTTGGTGGATTCGCCAAGCGATTACAAGAGCAATTGCCGATCAGGCGCGGACGATTCGGATCCCGGTGCATATGGTGGAAACAATCAACCGCTATGTCCGTATCCGCAATCGAATGACAGCTGAACTAGGGCGGGACCCAACTCCAGAGGAAGTAGCCAAAGAGATGGAAATTGACGTGGAAAAAATTCACGAAATCCAGAAAATTTCTCAGGAACCAACATCTTTGCAAACTAAGATTGGCGATGAGGAGGATTCACAACTTGGAGATTTTATCCCTGATGAGCATATCCCCTCCCCTTATGAACAAACAAGTAAGGCGCTTCTAAAAGAACACTTGGAAGAAGTTTTGGCAACTTTGAATGACCGGGAGAAGAAAGTACTTATCATGCGCTTTGGGCTGGAGGATGGGCGGCCAAGAACTTTAGAAGAAGTGGGTAAAGCATTTGGAGTTACCAGGGAGCGTATCAGGCAGATTGAGGCTAAAGCCATAAGAAAGCTTAAACATCCAAGTCGGAGTAAAAAACTCAAGGATTATCTTGATTAAGTGATCTTCCCTTCTCAGCTTCAACTTTTGCTGATAAAATACCGGTGCGATCCCCTGTAGCTCAATGGTAGAGCGCTTCGCTGTTAACGAAGATGTTCGTGGTTCGAATCCACGCGGGGGAGCATCGTTGAACTTTCAGACGGTTTTGTTAGAAAGAAGTAGGGTTTCTTCCAATCCCAACTGGCTATTCTGTCTTTCCATACTAAGTTCTCACAGAAAATATCGACCATCTCTCGTTTGTTCCTCGGCAAGGAGCTCTCGAAACGCTTAGTTACGTTTTTAATGTTGTCTAAGAATTCATACATTAGCTCGTCAAGCTCGTGAACGATGTTCTCGCATTTAACTATTGTGTTCCTCAATCCTGCTTGTTTTTGATAACTGTCTTCTACCAGCCTGTCATGCTCAGACTTGGACATCTCACCAAGCGCATATTTTCGACCAAGTTCGATTAGTAACTTTTCCTCAGCCGATACCTTTTCTCCAAGAATGCGGATGTCTTTCTTCAAATTAAGCTTCTGAGGTTGATTGAGTTCTGCGACATAATCTCTTGCGACTCCCCAAATTTCTTCATCAATTGTGATTTTATTGAACTCTCGTGCGAGACTTTCTTCAAATTCGGGCTCTGGGAGGTAAGCGGCTCGTTTAATATTTTTGCAAGGCAATTTTCGTTTTGCGCATCTGTAATATGTGATTCCCTTATTATTCGTCCCAGAGAGCATCTCTCCACAAAGGCTACATTTAATCATTCCCGTATAGGCATATTCGAGAGCCTCCCCTTTCTGATGTTCATTGCCGGTCAGTATCCCTTGGACCTTATAAAACGTCGATGGGGTAAGAAGCGGTTCATACGCACCGGCGATTCTTTCGCCATTGTGATAAAAAATCCCTAAATATTGCTCGTCTCTCAATCTGTTACGCCAGGTATTGGAGGAGAGTCTTTTTGTTACAGATTTCCTAACACTTGACCGCAAGCCAATCTCGAAAGCGTAATCAACAATTTGTTCGAAAGAATATTTCCCAGTCGCAAACAGTTCGAAGACACCCTTAACCAGTGCTCCGTTTTTTTCCCCGA